>JAHEMS010000038.1 GCA_024643595.1 Bacteroidota bacterium | reverse complement strand
TGATGGACGTAGTTGATAAAATAAGGGATTTGGCACAATCGCACCTAAAAGACGCGGGTCATTTTGTGGTGGATGTTATCCTTAGTAAACATCAGCCTTATAAGGTTTCGGTGATCTTAGATGGAGATCAGGGTATTACGATTGACGATTGTTCTTTGCTCAGCCGCGCAATTTCAGAGGATTTGGATAACATTGACCTGATCAAAGGAAACTATACGCTAGAGGTAGGAACACCTGGGTTAGATCAACCTTTGAAATTGAAAAGACAGTATGTCAAAAATGTTGGGCGTCAATTGAAAGTTCACCTGAAAGATAATACCATCATTCTGGGTTTATTAAAAGAAGCGGATGAACAGAAAATCGTGTTGGAAACTGAAGTGAATGGAAAAGGAAAGAAAAAAGAATTAATACAGATAGAAATACCTTTTAGTGAAATAGAAAAAGCAATTGTAATGGTTTCTTTTAAATGACAGCTATGGATACTTCAACACTTATTGAATCGTTTGCCGATTTTGCCAAACAAAAAAACATTGATCGGCCAACCATGATCCGCATTCTGGAAGATGTGTTTCGCAACATGATCCGGAAAAAATATATCGAAGATGATAATTTTGACATTATCGTGAATGCTGATAAGGGTGACCTTGAAATCTGGCGTTTTCGTGAAATCGTTGACGATGACTCAGAAGATATCTGGGATCACGATAAAATCAGTTTAACGGATGCCCGTCAGATTGAACCCGATTTTGAAGTAGGAGAAGAAGTGGCCGAAGAAATTCATCTCGAGGATTTTGGCCGTAGAGCGGTAACCACTGCGCGTCAAACCCTGATGCAGAAAGTAAAAGATCTTGAGAAGGATATATTATACCAGAAGTATAAAGATATAGTAGGTGAAATTATCACTGGAGAAGTATACCAGGTGTTGAGCCGGGAAGTTCTTTTAACTGACTCTGAAGGAAATGAAATTTCAATTCCGCGAGGAGAGCAAATTCCAAAGGATCGTTATCGAAAAGGAGAGAATGTAAAAGCAGTAGTACACAAAGTGGATATGGTTAACGGGAGCCCTAAAATTATTCTTTCCCGCACCTCTCCGGTTTTCCTGGAACGATTATTCGAACAGGAAGTACCTGAAGTCTATGATGGTTTGATTACGATCAAAAAAGTTGTTCGCGAACCTGGTGAAAGAGCCAAAGTTGCGGTTGAATCCTATGATGATCGTATTGACCCTGTCGGTGCTTGTGTCGGCATGAAAGGTTCCCGTATCCACGCCATTGTGCGTGAGTTGCAAAACGAAAATATTGATGTTATCAACTTTACCGAAAACCTGGAATTATACATTCAGCGCGCGCTTAGCCCTGCTAAAATTGTAAGTATCAAGATTGATAAGGAAAATAGTCGCGTAGCGGTTTATTTAAAACCTGATCAAGTTTCCTTAGCCATTGGAAAGGGAGGGTTGAATATTAAACTTGCCAGTCGACTGGTCGGTATGGAGATTGATGTATTTAGAGAAACGGATGAATTACAAGAGGAGGATGTTGACCTTGACGAATTCAGCGATGAAATAGAAAGTTGGGTAATCGATGAATTAAAGCGCATCGGACTTGATACCGCAAAAAGCGTATTAAATCTTAATAAAGAAGAACTTGTACGAAGAACAGACCTTGAAGAAGAAACAGTTGATGGAATCTTGACTGTTCTAAAGCGGGAGTTTGAATAAGCTTCAAAGCAAAATCAAAGGTAAAATAACTTTAAATAGCGATATTTGGGCATGGCAGAACAAAAGTTGATACGGTTAGGACAAGCATCTCGCAAACTCAATGTGGGCCATAATACCATTTTGGATTTTTTGGCCAAAAAGGGGTTCAACGTAGAGAATAACCCTAACGCTAAACTTACGCCAGAGCAATTTGCTATGCTTTCTAAAGAGTTTGCCTCCTCGGCGTCTGAAAAGGCGGAAGCCTCAGGGCTAACTATTGGGGTGAAGCATGCTGAAATTTCTACAGCCAATCCAGAACCAGAGGTACATCGCAAAAAGACAGAAGAGGAAGAAAGTGTCCTTATCAAGAATCTTGGCTCAAAAGAAATCCTAAAAACAAAAGAGGAAGCTAAGCCCGAAAAGGTTGAGTTGGAAAAGCATAAGCTCGAGGGCATAAAAGTACTGGGCAAAATTGAACTTGAAAAGGACAAAGAAAAAGAGAAGAAGAAACCCAAAGGAAAAGCAAAAGAAGTTGTAGAAGAAAAACCGCAAGAAATTGAGTCCGTCGCTCCAAAAGTGGAGCCTGAAGTTAAGGTTGAACCCGTAGAAGAAAAACAGCCCGTCGTTGAACAAGAGCTTGAACTGATAAAAGCAAAAGCAGGAAAGCTTCAAGGGTTGAAAGTTGTTGATAAAATTGAATTACCGGTTGAAAAGAAAAAAGAGCAGCCGGTTGCCTCTTCTGACTTAAATAAAACCGCTGCCCAAAAGAGACCTCGCAAGCGCCTTCCTAACTTTAATGAACAGAAAGGTGTACGTCCACAACAACAAGGTGGCGGCCCAGGGGGTCATCGGCAACCACAAAAGCCCTTTCCTCCTCGTCAGCCAAAAGCTGAACCTACAGACAAGGAAATTCAGGATCAGATACGAGCCACATTGGCCAAATTAAGTGGAGGACAGAAGAAATCATCAGGTGCCAAATACCGGAAGGAAAAACGACAGGCCATTTCTGATGCTGAAGAAGAGCGTTTATTGCAAGAACAAGAGTCATCTAAAACCCTGAAGGTAACAGAGTTTATTTCGGCCAACGATTTAGCTTCTCTGATGAATGTATCGGTTAACGATGTCATCTCAACATGCATGGGTTTAGGTATGTTTGTATCTATCAATCAGCGATTGGATGCGGAAGCAATCACGGTAATTTCCGATGAGTTTGGATACGATGTCCAATTCACTAGCTCAACGGAAGAAGAGGAACTCGAGGATCAGGAGGAAGAAGCAGAAGTTGATTTAAAAGGACGGGCTCCAATTGTTACCATTATGGGTCATGTGGATCACGGTAAAACGTCTTTGCTGGATTATATCAGAAATACAAAAGTAACTGCTTCTGAAGCTGGTGGAATTACTCAACATATAGGTGCTTATTCTGTCACTACCAAAGGAGGAAACAAAATTACATTCCTTGATACTCCAGGTCACGAAGCGTTTACCGCTATGCGCGCACGTGGTGCCAAGTTAACGGACATTGCCATTATCGTGGTGGCGGCCGATGATGATGTAATGCCTCAAACAAAAGAAGCAATTAATCACGCTCAGGTAGCCGGAGTGCCAATCATTATAGCGATTAATAAAATTGATAAACCAGGGGCAAATCCAGAGAAAGTAAAGGAGTCTCTATCAAAGATTAACATCTTGGTGGAGGACTGGGGAGGAAAATATCAATGCCAGGCAATTTCTGCTAAAAATGGTCAGGGAATTGATGAGCTTCTTGAAAAAGTATTGTTGGAATCAGAACTACTCAACCTGAAAGCAAATCCGGATAAGCAAGCGGTTGGGTCAATTATCGAAGCATCCCTTGATAAAGGACGTGGATATGTGACCACATTGATGGTTCAGGCCGGAACCTTGAAAGTAGGCGATGTAATGGTAGCCGGCTCAAATCATGGACGTGTGAAGGCGATGTTTGATGATACCGGTAACAAAACAATTTCAGTTGGCCCATCAACACCCGTTCAGATTCTTGGCTTGGATGGAGCACCACAAGCAGGCGAAAAATTCCAGGTGATGGATACTGATCGGGAAGCCAGAGAAGTAGCCAATAAGCGAAGCCAGATTATACGCGAACAAAGCATACGCACCAAAAAACATATAACCCTGGACGAAATTGGAAGGCGTCTGGCTATCGGTTCCTTCAAGCAGTTAAATGTTATTGTTAAAGGAGATGTAGATGGTTCGGTGGAAGCTTTGTCTGACTCCCTGTTGAAACTTTCAACTGAAAAAGTTGCCGTGAGTATTATACATAAGGCGGTCGGACAGATTTCTGAATCGGATGTCTTGCTTGCTTCAGCTTCTGATGCGATTATTGTCGGATTTCAGGTGAGACCTTCACCGGCAGCGAGAAGAATTGCCGAAAATGAAGAAATCGAAATCAGGCTTTACTCTATTATATATGACGCCATCAATGAGATCAAAGCGGCGATGGAAGGCATGCTAGAAAAAGAGATGGAGGAAGTCATTGTTGGTAATGCTGAGATCCGCGAAGTATTTAAGATTTCAAAAGTAGGAACAGTTGCCGGTAGCATGGTAACCGATGGCTATATAAAACGCAATAATCCAATACGATTAATACGGGAAGGAATTGTCGTGTATTCTGGTGAAATGACGGCTCTGAAGCGGTTTAAGGACGATGTGTCAGAGGTGAAATCTGGTTTCGACTGTGGTATCAGCATCAAGAATTTTAACGACATGCAAGAAGGGGATGTGATTGAGAGCTACGAAACACGTGAAGTAAAGAAAAACTAATATTAAGATCGTTATCAAAAAAAAGCCTGACCGAATCTCGATCAGGCTTTTTCTATTTTATGATTTAATTATTTATTAAAGGCATCCTGAACGCTTGGTGCATTTTCTGCTCCTGCTGACGCTTCAAATCCTTTCCGAGGGGTGAAGTCCTCATCACCACCAAACCAATTCAACGCCATCTTTTTAAAGAAACCCCGTACGTATGAATTATACTCTTTGATTGCCTCATTATACCGTTGCCGTGCTACGTTGATTCGATTTTCTGTACCTTCTAATTGCGACTGCAATTCCTGAAAATTTTCAGTTGAACGAATCTGAGGATACGCTTCAAATGCCAGGTTTATTGCGGCATTGATTTTTCTGCCAGCGATATCCAAATCCTCAGGGGTTTTTGCTCCTACAATTCCTGCCCTGGCTTGCGTTACTGCCGTTAAAATACCTCGTTCATTTTCTGCTGCCTCTTTAACTGTTGCCACCAGGTTCGGAATGAGGTCGGCTCTTCTCTGGTAGGTAGCCTGAACATTGCCAAAAGCTTCATTTACATTTTCCTGTGAACGAATCGCACTGTCATATACGCCCGTGCCCCACATGAAAAAGCCTCCTACCAATACAACGATACTTCCAATAATTACTAATGTCGTTATTAATCCTTTGCTCATAATTTCAAATATTGATTTGAGTCGCAAAATTAGGGATTTAAGTTGAAATCCTATTTTATATGTGCAGGCTGATATTTACACCCGAAAATCATTTGGTCTAAGATGATCTCAAAAAGGCAATCCAGGAGATTTTAATTGCAAGGGGGTGATTTCAATTATTTTTAAGAAAATAATTTCTCCAGAAGCCTTGGGATAGCATATCGAGCCCGTTACTATCTTTTAATACAGTTTGGTTGCCCTTACCATCTTAAAAGGCTTTTTTTATCTAATATTTCCCTGATTATGTACTCTGGTAAACAAGCAGGAGGCCAAATCTGGTTACCATAAATAAAAAAGAAGAAGAACGGTTGTGTTCTTCTTCTTTATGTAACAAAAGCTATTCGCTCAAATCAACTGAAGGGCACTGCTGTTTAAGAAACCAAACTCTTCTCCATCAAAAACTCAGCAATTTGAACCGCATTAGTGGCTGCCCCTTTGCGCAGGTTATCTGAAACTATCCACATGTTGAGTGTTTTTGGTTGTGACTCATCTCTACGCAACCTGCCAACAAACACTTCATCCTTTCCGTGGGAAAGAATCGGCATAGGATAAACATTATTCTTTACATCATCCTGCACAATAACACCCGGCGTCTGCTCCAGAATCTGACGCACTTCTTGAAGATCATAGTCGATTTCAAACTCGACATTTACAGCCTCCGAATGACCCCCAACCGTAGGGATACGGACGGTTGTGGAAGTAATTCCAATTGTCTGATCATTCAGGATCTTCCTGGTTTCATTCACCATCTTCATCTCCTCTTTGGTATAGCCGTTATCCAAAAACGTGTCGATGTGTGGTAAAGCATTCATATCTATTTTGTGAGGATAGACCTTTATTCCATTGGTGATTCCTTGCCGTTCCTCCATCATCTGCTGAACTGCATCCTTTCCGGTACCGGTTACCGATTGATACGTTGAGACTACGACACGCTTGATTTTATACTTTTCATGTAAAGGTGCCAACGCCAATACCATTTGTATGGTTGAACAATTTGGATTGGCAATAATCAGATCTTCGCTTGTTAGTTCTTTTCCATTGATTTCCGGAACCACCAGCTTTTTTGTGGGATCCATTCTCCATGCGGATGAATTATCAATCACCACCGTTCCTTTCTCTGCAAATTTCGGAGCCCATTCCAGAGAAGTGCCACCACCGGCCGAGAAGATAGCGATATCCGGGACTAACGCCACTGTCTCTTCCAGGCTTTTTATAACGTATTCCTTATTCTTAAATTTTATCTTCTGACCTACCGATTTGGCAGAGGCTACTAAATACAATTCATCAAACTCTACATGGCGCTCTTCGAGCACCTTTAAGATTTCCTGGCCTACCAGGCCGGTCGCCCCTACAACAGCTAATTTCATTTTATTTTTATAAATTATGAGGTGCAAAAATACTTCATTGGTTTCAACGGATGAAAAAAATACTCATTATCCTATCATTGATTTGTTCTGCATACGTTTGCTTTGGACAAGTTCTTGAGGATTTTAGTGATGAGGATTATACCAAAAGCCCAACCTGGACACCCGATGATGCTAACAATTGGACGGTAGTCAATGGTCAACTTCGGTCAAATTCAGTCATTGCCAATTCTTCGTTTTTCATCACCACTCTCTCTTCCAAGGCTGCCCATGCACAGTGGGATTTTTTTCTGCAACTTCAATTCAACACATCGGGTGCCAACTTCGCTGATATCTATCTTATCTCCGATGAGTCAAATCTATTCAGTCCAACCAACAGTGGATACTTTGTAAGAATTGGAGGAACTAACGATGAAATCAGCTTATATAAAATGACTTCAGGGTTGGCCACCATACTTATCAATGGTACAGATGGTGTTACCAATCGAGCCAACAATCCACTTCATATTAAAGTTATACGGGATGAAAATGATAACTGGTCACTTCAACACGATGTAAACGGAGGAAACACCTTCGTATTGGAAGGGGTAGTCTTCGACAATTCCATAACCACGTGCAATTTTTTTGGTATTCGAATTCAGCAATCCACCTCAAGCTTTTTCAGTAAACATTTCTTTGACAATATCTATGTTGGAGACATTGTGATTGAAAATGATCCTCCTTTTTTAAACTCTTTACAAGTTCTCTCAAACTCCCAATTGTTGCTACTTTTCAATGAACCTATACGTGTTGCTTCCGCTCAAACTCGTACAAATTACAGGGCATCAAATAATATTGGTAATCCATCCATAGCTGAACTTCAACCAGATGAAAAATCGATACTTCTTACTTTTACAGAACATTTTGGAAATGGAATCGCTAATGTGCTTGAAATTTCAGGTGTTCAGGATATCGCCGGCAACACCATCATACCAATTAATCAACCCTTCTTATTTTTTAATGCTATGCCATTAAAAAACAAAGACGTTATTATCACAGAAATTTTTGCAGATCCCAGTCCGCAAATTGGGTTACCCGAAGCAGAGTTCATTGAGATTTATAATCGAAGCCCAAATCCCATTGACTTAACCGGATGGAAATTTTCAGATGGAAACTCTGTCGCAACAATCCCTTCGAAGATTATTTTACCCAATCAATATTGGATTATTTGCTCATCCACAAGCGCGGCCTTATTCGCGCAATCAGCTGCAACCATAGGCGTTTCAAATTTTCCTACTCTCAACAACAATGGTGATGCGCTTACCCTTAAAACCAATAAAGGGCTATTAATGGACTCCTTGAATTATACCCTATCATGGTATCAAGATGAAGATAAAAAGGAAGGAGGATGGAGTCTTGAATTAATTGATCCCAACAACCCTTGTGGAGAAGAAGACAACTGGACCGCTTCGGAGGATAATCAGGGAGGAACGCCCGGAAAGGTAAATTCAGTAAATGCCAATAAGCCAGATCTCACCGGTCCAAAACTGGTATCTGTTTCGGTAACCAAACCTAATGAACTACTCCTTCTATTCAATGAAAAGCTTGAGTCATCGGTCAGTATATTGAATTTTAGCATTACTCCGCAACTTGATATGGTAACAACCGCTTTCAATTCTCCTTCGTTGCGAGAAATTAAACTTGTCTTATTTCAAAATCTTGACCTTCGTCAAGTCTATTCCTTAGCGGTCAATAACCTTCGTGATTGCAATGGTAATTTGATTCAGGATGATCATAATCAGCAATCCTTCGCACTTCCTGAAATCGCCGAAATCGGCGATGTATTGGTTAATGAAATTCTTTTTAACCCTCGTCCTGGAGGAGTAGATTTTGTGGAGATCGTCAATGTATCCTCCAAGTATATTAATCTGAAACACTGGTCTCTGGCAAACCGGGAAGATGAAGTTTATACCAATTTGAAACCTATTACTCAAAATGATTTTCTCCTTGCTCCTCTGAGTTTTCTTGTCTTTACTGCCAATCCGGCCATCCTCAAAAGTCAATATTCAAATGCCCAGGAACCTAATCTGTTCAATACAATAATCCCTTCTATGAATGATGATCTAGGATCCATTGCGATACTGTCAGATAATGGCAGGCCGATTGATTCTTTCCTGTATTCTGAAAAATTCCACTCACCCCTGCTAAAAGATAAAGAAGGTGTTTCACTTGAAAGAATTTCCTCATCCCAACTCACCAACAATGCAGACAACTGGAAATCCGCTAACTCGTCCATTGGCTATGCCACTCCAGGATATATCAATTCCAATTCGAGACCTGAAAATGTTATTGATGAAAATGCGGTGCAAGTCGAACCAGAAATTTTTTCGCCTAATGTTCCGGGTCAGGACTTTGCAAAAATCAATTACCGCTTCGATCAAAGTGCCCTTGCTGCCAATATAAAAATCGTAGATCATCAGGGCAGACTTATAAAAGAAGTCGCCAATAATGAAACACTCGGCTATGAAGGATTCTTTCGCTGGGATGGAGATCGAGATGATGGAAATAAGGCCAGAATGGGCTATTATTTCGTATGGTTCGAAACTTTTGACCTCTCAGGAACAGTTAAAACTTATCGGAAAAGAGTGATTGTTGGTCGCTAAAAAGTTAACCCGGATTTAATTCAATAACATTTTTTGTTTCAGCCCCTTACCCGTATTTTTGCAAATCTTTTTTAAAACCTTTTAAAGAGCATAGTTTATGGCTAAAACCAAGAAAAAATCCGCTTCCAAACCTGCTAAAAAATCAGCGTCGAAAGCAAAACCAGTTGCCAAGGCAAAGAAGTCAACTCCAGCAAAATCTAAAAAGCCTGTTTCAAAGAAAAAGCCTGCAGCAAAGAAAGTAGCAGCTAAAAAAGTAGTTAAAAAAGCAGTGGCTAAAAAGGTAGTCGTTAAAAAGGCTGTGGCTAAAAAGGCTGTGGCTAAAAAAGTAGTGGCCAAAAAAATTGTGGCTAAAAAAGCCATTCATAAACCTGTACCCAAAGCAGTCAAAAAGCCTGCGCCAAAAAAGGTGGTTGAAAAGGTCGCTAAAAAGGAGTCTCCTAAGCCAAAAGCGGTTAAAAAGCCATCAGCAGCGGTAGTCGTAAAAGCTGAACAGAAAGTTGTTGCTCCAACAAAGCCTGTTCCACAATTAACTATTTTTCCTATTGTAAATCAACGACCAATAGCTCACAAGCCTGCCAAGCCTTCCAGTACATCAGAAGATAAGACGCGTTATAATGAAGAAGAGTTAAAGGAGTTTGAAAGCTTGATTTTAAGCAAATTAGAGAAGGCCCGTGAGGAGTTTCGCATTTTAAAGGAAACATTGAATCGCAATAACGATGAAGGCACAGATGCAACTTCAGGAGGAAACACTAAAGTATTGGAAGATGGTGCAGAAACTGCTGAGAAAGAAAATCTTAGTCAACTTGCGGCACGCCAGCTGAAATATATTACCAATCTTGAAAACGCATTAGTAAGAATCAAAAATGGTACTTATGGGATTTGCTCTGTTACCGGTAAACTTATTCCAAAAGAACGTTTGATTGCCGTGCCACATACCACGCAGTCGATCGAGGCCAAAATGATGAAACAAGATTAAAATAAGTTACCATTTGCCGGTGTTAATTACTGGCCAATCGTAACCGGAAACTGATAATACATGGATTTCTTACAGAACCACATCGAAGCTCTTATTTTCTGTTCTCCAACACCTACCAAATTGGTGGACATTAAAGCCTGCTTATCGGAAATGTTTAATGCCGATGTTCCGGATGAAGACATAGTAGGCGCATTAAAACGATTAGAAGAAAAATTTCAAAGTGATGACTATGCCTTTCAGCTATACAAGGCGGGGGGTGGATATCAGTTTTTAACCAAGCCTGCTTACCAGGCCAGCATTGGTATCATGCTTAAACAGCAATCCAAGAAAAGATTGTCAACCTCAGCGATGGAAACTCTTTCCATCATTGCTTATAAACAACCCATTTCTAAAACGGAAGTTGAAAATATTCGTGGGGTAAACTGCGATTACGCCATTCAAAAATTACTGGATAAAGGTCTCATAGAAATTTTAGGCAAAGCAGAAACGATTGGAAGACCACTGTTGTACGGAACCAGTCCTAAATTCATGGAATACTTCGGCATTAATGATATCAGTGAATTGCCAACTCCAAAAGATTTCACTACCGAAGTTAATACCATAGGTGAAACTCCCGAAAATCAATGACCTAAGTGAATTGCAGCGACTTCTCTGTCAACGCCCTGTAATTTTCATATTACGTTTGACAATTAAATCCGACCTTTAACAAATGGGTTGCCCGTTATCAGGTAACCCATTAAATAAATTATTATGGCACGTCCAAGAAAATCAACCGGAAGTAAAACGTCTTTTGGCAAACGATCAGAAGCGGAAAAATCCTTTCGGGATAAGAAGAAAAGATCAGGAAGAGGTGATGGGGATTATTCTCCTGGTAAATTCACGCGTGGTGGCGATTCCGAGAGTCGTTCAACCCGATCCAGGTTCAGCGGAAATAAATCTTCTTTTACAAAAAAAGATGATAATTCCAGTGAACGACCCAAAAAGTTTAGTAAGCCTTTTGAAAAAAGATCTTCCTCCTTTCAATCCCGTACAGGCGGTTCATCACGATTTGAAAAAAAATCTGATCAACCGAGAGATGAAAGATCTGGAGGCGAGAGTCCTTTCAGAAAAAGGGATTCAAGTTCATTTGATTCACGTTCCAATAGATCATCCCGATTCACCAAGAAGCCCTTTACCAAAAGGGACGAAAGCAAAGATGAAAGTTCTTACAAAAAAAGGGAATCCCGTTCATATGATTCACGCCCAGACAAACCTTCACGCGTAACCAAGAAGCCTTTCGCAAAAAGCTCATTTGATTCAAGAAAGGAAGGTTCGCCTCGATTTGAAAAGAAACCTTTCCAAAAAAGAGATTCTGAAAGTGGAGATAAAAAACCTTTTGTGAGAAAAGAAGGTGTGGATAAGCCCTTCCATAAAAGCAGCAACTTTGGGCTCCCTTACAAGAGAAAAGAATTTACCAAGGAACGCAGTGTAAACCCAACTACTCATACAAAGGTTGAGTCAAAACAAAAAGCAGATCCTGATCTAATCCGTCTTAATAAATTCATGGCCAATAGCGGTGTGGGCAGTCGAAGAGAAGCTGACGAACTTATCAAAATGGGGCTCGTGAGTGTCAACGGAGTCACTATCACTGAAATGGGTTATAAAGTAAAACTTACCGATGAGATACGGTACGAGGGAAAAAAATTAAAGGCTGAAAAACCTGTTTACATCCTTTTAAATAAACCCAAAGGGTTTATCACCACAACGGCCGATCCACAGGATCGAAATACAGTAATGAACCTTGTTGCCAGTGCCGGCAAAGAGAGAATATATCCTGTAGGAAGACTGGATCGTAACACGACAGGGCTACTGCTACTTACCAACGATGGCGACCTGGCTGATAAGCTTACACATCCCTCCTACAATGTGAAAAAGATCTACAAAGTTGAATTGGATAAGCCGATCGCTAAAAATGATTTCCTTAAAATTAAAGAAGGCGTGAGGCTGGAAGAAGGCCGCGCAATGGTAGACGATCTGGCAATCGTTGGAGATGATAGTAAAACATTAGGCATTGAACTTCATATCGGATGGAATCGCATTGTTCGCAGAATCTTTGAATCACTAGGCTATGAAGTGATAAAACTAGATCGTGTAGCCTATGCCGGACTTGATAAAAAGGATATCGCGCGTGGCCAGTGGCGTTTCCTTAAGGCAGAAGAAGTGGTGATGCTTAAGCATTTTAAATAACGAAATAAACATTGAGCCTTACGTTAAGGGGCGCCAGATTTTAGTTTGAATCTGTCGCCCTTTTGTATTAATCGCTTTTTAAATTCTCCACAGGCTTAACGAAAGTCGCTCGCCAGGTTTGTGAACCGATAGTAATCACCCCAAAGAAAATCAGGATCAATACACCCATGGTGATTACCGAAACGTCTACCGATACGTGGTATGCCAGTTTCTCCAACCAAAGATTATTAATGAGATAAGCGACTGGCACAGCAAGAACAATGGCAATCAATAGTACGGTAAAAAAACCTTTTGATAATAGATAAACCAGCGAGCCATCACTACTTCCCAATACTTTGCGAATTGAAATTTCCTTTATTCGTGTTTCAGTCGTGTAGGTCGCCATGCCTAACAATCCTAAACAAGAGATCAGAATGGCTAAAAAAGAAACAACACTTAAGATACTTACCAGGTCACCAAAGAAAATGTCATAAATCTTATGTACTTCGTCATAAAAATCTTTGTAGTCCACTTGCAATGTCGGGTTTACCGTTGACCAGGCAGATTCAACGGATTCGCCAGCATGTGCATAGGTGCCACTATATTTTACTTGTAAAAGATTAAACTGCTCAGGATTATAGATTAATGCCATTGGAGCCATTTGCTGCATCAGTAATTGATGATTGTAATTCTTAACCACGCCAATTATCTGATGTTTCGATGAATCCGCCTGTACAATGAGCTCCTGACCTATGGCCTCCTCAGCACTTTGGAAATGAAATGACTCAACTGCTTTTTCGCTGATCACAATAAATTTCCTGTTCGCTTCACCGACATCCGCCTGATAAAAACTTCCTGCCAATAACTCCACCTCAATATTCTTCAGATAGTCTTCATCTACACTAAAGTAGTTGATATTCGTCCAGTCTTTTTCGTCGAGAGATCGCTTATAACTTTCGCCATAACTGGTGCCTGCGGCGGGAAGGTGCGAAGCCGCGGTAACACTTTCTATGTTGGAATGCTTGAGCAATTCTGTCTTGAGCGTTTCTGCAGAAGTGTCATTAAGTTGTACAATCATTTTGTTGTTCATGCTAAAGCCATGATCAGCTTTTAAAAACAGCTGTAGCTGATTGAACACCACGATCACCGTAAGAATGAAAATCAATGAAAAGGTGAATTGAGTTACCAGCAACCCTTTTCGCAATCCCATGCGTGAAAATAGTTTAATACCGGAAAAGCCCTTCAGTACCTTGACGGGCTGGAAGCCACTCATTACTACAGCCGGAAATAGCCCAGCCAAAATTCCAACCATCAGGGTAAACAAAATGAAGATTGCATACACGGTATAATTGAGTTCCATATCCCAATTTAAAACGCGAGCAAAACTTAATGAAAGCATTAAAGGTTTTAGCGCAATCATCAATAACAGCGCTAATGTCAACGCAAAGAACGCAACAAGAATTGACTCTGAGATGAACTGGGTAAATA
The DNA here is from genome assembly GCA_024643595.1 of Bacteroidota bacterium. Lineage (GTDB taxonomy): Bacteria > Bacteroidota > Bacteroidia > Cytophagales > Cyclobacteriaceae > ELB16-189. The sequence goes on along the minus strand of JAHEMS010000038.1, from coordinate 85 downwards.
TCTGCCAGCGCATGGCTCCGGTTACTTTTCGAACGCCAATTTCACGTGCTCTGGTTAACGAGCGCGCTATGGATAGATTGGTGAA
>JAHEMS010000037.1 GCA_024643595.1 Bacteroidota bacterium | reverse complement strand
CAAGCCAACTTATAAAAAGTATCTTGACTAAAAAGCGAATTACATGCTCGGCATTTCATTCAGGACATTTAAAATTAATATAGCCGCATCAGTTTATATGATTGTCGAAATTAAAGATTAAAGAACCAGGCGTAACCGCAGCGTTCTCACATCGCATGAGGATTTAAGAGTACAATGGATGGGCAGTGCACAACACTGGATATAAATCATATTTATGCAAATTTTAGCCGCCTGGACAATTGTTATCAACTTTGATAGAAGATTTTGAAACCAGATTCCTTTCAGTGTAGTCTCATTCAATGAACTTAAAACGTAAACCTATGGACCAGGCATACTTCATTATTGTAGCAGTTTTTCTAAGCATTTTCGGAACTGTTTACACTTACTTGAGTTATCGTAATAAAGAGCGACTAGCGCTTATTGACTCCGGTTTAAGTCCCGACAGCTTCAAGCAAATGATCAATGGAAGGAAATTCTTATTGGTATTCGGACTTGTATTTATTGGATTCGCTTTGGGTATAATAGGTGGATTCTTTTTTGAAAGATATCTCTTAGGCAACTACAATCCGAATGGTTACAGAAATTATCCGCAGGCTTACTTAACAATGGTTCCTTTGGGCGTTGGAATAGCTTTGCTTATTTCCTTCTATATAAATAGAAGAATCAATAACTAATATCACTTGACTGCACTTCCTATTGAGAACTCATTGCCGTGGCAAATTTGACTGAAGATATGGCAATAGAGCGGGCTATCGAGCGCGATCCGCGTGCTTTTAGATATTTGCTCAACAAGTATAAAACCTTCGCATTTTCAATCGCTATAAAAATTACAAAGAATAAGGAAGATGCGGAGGAAGTAGTTCAGGATTCGTTTTGTAAAGCGTTTAAGGCAATCAGGAATTTTAATCGATCTGGCAAATTCTCGACATGGTTGTATAAAATAGTATACAATACAGCTCTTACCCGAATTCGAAATAAAAAAATAGTTATGGACAGCCTCGAAGCTTACCCAGATTCAAACCGAGACTTTGACATACCGGATAATTACGTTGGATCATTTGAAAAACTTGTTCAAGCCGATCAAGTGGCACTTCTAAAAAGAGCACTTAAAGTTTTAACAGAATCAGAGAATCTTGCAGTCACACTTTATTATGCCTGTGAAAATACAATAGCAGAAATAGAAACTATAACTGGGTGGAATCCATCAACAATCAAAATAAGATTGTTCAGGGCAAGACAGAAACTTTATATAGAATTATCAAAACAACTGAATATAGAGATAAACGAATTGTTATGATAAAAATGAATTTTAATAATAAACTTGAGGGTGATGACAAACAACTCATTCAATTGCTGAAGGAGGAAATCAAGGAGTTTCCTTCAGATCTATTAGAAGAAAAGACCATGAATAGAATTTCTGCGATGTCGTTGGAAAAGAAGTTTGTGTACAAGCCACTGAGAACCCCACTTTACATCATGATGGTCATTGCACTTCTTCCCTGGGTTCCTTTTTTGATCCCAATGAATTCGAATAGCCTTTTATTAATTTCATTGTCAGAATTCTTAACCTACCCGGAAACCTCGATTATAATATATGCAGTTTGGTGTTGGCTGACGGTTGTAGTCGTATCAATTTCTGGTTTACTATTTCAGATTCACTCAAGATTTGATTTAAACCCATTTAAACAATGATAATGATGTAATTTATGTCAAACTTAACGAATGACCTCCTGCATCAATGTTGCTGCTTTTTTATAAATTTCGCGTAGGATGAAGTATTTTACTTTTTTTCTATTATTTCTTTTTATTGCGATTGAAGGGATTTCGCAAAACGTAATTCCTCATGCTGTACCTGAAGAATTTAGTTCGGATTATTTTCTGGTTATGGTGAATGGGCAATCTATTCCTGTTTTTCATGCAGGACTGAATGTATACTTTGCCAGCTTTGATTTTACCGGTACAGCCAATGTGTCCGTAAAATCCAATTTTAATACGAATAAATATTCTGGTCAAACCTCCAATAAGGAACTCGTAAAAGTGGATGAAAAAGGCTATTGGCAAGGCGAAGTATTTGTGCGGCCTCTTTCTAAAAATGTCAAGCCGCGACTAAACGGTTTAGAAGTGGTGTTTTCACTTTCTGAAGCGGGACAATATTCAGTTGAGCGACGGGGAACCAGTCAATTTAAAGATGACGTTCTTTTTATTTTTGCCAATCGCCCCATCGATAACGTTCCTGATTTCTCCAATGCTAATGTTATCCATCTAAAACCGGGCATTCATATCCAGCATATTGACCTCACTAGCGGGCAGACGCTGTATATGGATGCAGGATCGGTTTTGTTTGGAAGCATCAACATCTGGGATGCAAAAAACGTCAGCATTTTAGGCAGCGGGACGGTGGTTTATTACGGACCTCAATCCGAAACACATGACGACGGTTGGAAAAATCAAAAATACTGGCATCCGCTTACCACCAATAATGTTCAAGGCTTATCTGTCAAGGGCATTACTTTCGTATGTAAAAGCCGAACTTGGTCTTTACAAACCCATACTACTTTCGATGCCGTGTTTGATAATATCAAGGTTCTCGCAGTGAATCCTCAAAACATCAACGGCGATGGTATAGATTGGTACGGGGGGGGAAGGACAAGAGTTATAAATAGTTTGATTCGCTCAATGGATGATTGTTTTGCTTTTTTTACTCCAGGTAGCTGCCAGGATATGTGGAGTACTACCGGAACTACAGAAGGGGAGGTGAAAGACATTTATATCGAAAACTGTGTGCTCTGGACAACATTGGCAAATGTTTTCCGCATCGGCTTTAACGGGCAGGCTCTTTCTACGGATCAGATCACGATGAAAAACTGTGATGTGATTCATGTTTCAAAGGGCCAATGGTTTGCACCTTGGTCACTGTTATGTTCAGTAAGTCCAAACGGGAAAGGAAAAGGAAAGCACAGTAATTACCTAATAGAGAACATACGATTTGAAGAACCAGTCTCCCTTTTTGGATTACAGAATCCTGAAGCCATTTACAATAACATTATCTTTAAAGACATCACTATAGAAGGAAGTCTCGTTCCTTCGCTTATAAAAAGTGAACTTGTAAACGTAACTTTTGAAAACGTAGTCTTAAACGGGAAACCGTTGACCAATGAGGCGCAGATCCCACTACAGGAAGGCAGCAAGATCAATAAGACAACATATTTGCCAAAGAAATAAAACACAGTCCATATGAATAATATACCAACATATGGAAAGTTACTGGCCAACGGTAGTAAAATCCGACTGGTAACTACCTATGGATGAATTTGCAGTGATACTACAGAACTATCAACGTATAGTTAATTGTAGGTGGATTCAACCTACTGCTTAATTATTTGAAGTTACTCATTCGAAATGAACAAACAGGAAATCATAGAATGGCTACTTGAAGGTGATGTTTCAATACGGTACCAGGTTTACCGTGATTTATTGGGAAAAAGCAGAAAGGACTTACAGGATAGAATAGCTAATGAAGGTTGGGGGAAACAGTTTTTATCCAGGCGAAATCCCACTGGTCATTGGGGAAGGCAGTTTTACCAACCCAAATGGATTTCTTCTCATTATACGTTACTGGACCTCCGCAATTTGAATCTAAGCCCGTTTAATGAAACCGTTAAGGAGACCATAACATTGACATTAGATACGTACAAAGCGGCTGACGGAGGTATTCAATTAGGACCATCAACATCGATAAAAAGTGATGTATGCGTAAACGGAATGTTTTTGAATTATGCCTCTTACTTTCGAACGGAAGAAAAAAGGCTTCGCCCTATTGTGGATTGTCTTCTGGCTGAAATAATGCCCGATGGGGGTTTTAATTGCAGAACAAGAACTACTGGTGCGATTCATAGTTCATTGCACACCAGTCTTTCAGTTCTTGAAGGGTTACTTGAGTTTTTGAAATCAGGATACACTTATCGTATTGCCGACATTCGAAATGCGAGAAAGAATGCTGAAGAATTTATTCTCTTGCATCAGTTATTTATATCTGATCATACCCGGGATATTATCAATGCAAATTTTTTGAAGATGCCTTATCCAAGTCGTTGGAAGTACGATATTCTTCGCGCCTTGGACTATTTTCAACATGCTGGAGGTGATTGGGATGACCGAATGAAACCCGCGATAAATGTAATTCTTAAAAAGCGAAACAAGGATGGAACCTGGAACATGCAAGCTGCTTATCCAGGACAAGTCCATTTCACGATGGAAAAAGCCGGTATATCAAGTAGGTGGAATACATTACGAGCAATGAGGGTATTAAAGCATTTTAATATGGAACTACTGTCGGAGGTTCCGCAATTTTAGGCGCAAAAGGGGTAAGCACATCTTAATTTTTTGAAACAGGTTATATGGAAGATTGCATGTTGCAGACAAAATAGTTTGATGAATGTTGTGCCTGGATTTATTTGACGTGAATGAACACGTGATATAAATTAGCGTAAGGAATGAACAGTGTGAGTGATGGTGAGGTATTGATATGATAATTTAAGCTATGGAAAACACTAGAGTATTTAAGATGTCATTCGCGAGTGTCTATCCGCATTATATTCAAAAAGCGGAAAAGAAGGGCCGTACAAAGGATGAAGTTGATACGATAATTTGTTGGCTAACAGGATACAGTCAAAAATCTTTGCAGCAACAAATCAATTTAAAAGCTGATTTTGAAACATTTTTTGCAGAGGCACCACAAATTAATCCTCATGTGTCAAAAATTACGGGTGTAATATGTGGTTATCGTGTGGAAGAAATTGAAGACAAACTCATGCAAAAGATTAGATATTTAGATAAGCTGATTGACGAATTGGCGAAAGGTAAGGCCATGGAGAAGATACTGCGAAAGTAGGGGGAACTGTATAATAATTAATTTCAATTAGCCAGTTTGATCCGCTATTAATTTTCTCCATTATGGATTTTTTGCACTGCTCTTATCGTTTCCTTTAGCAAGTTGTAAAAATGAACCATCAGCTGAATGCCTTGAATTGGAAAAAGCTGATAAACAATTAACTGACAACTTAAAAATGTACGAAACAGTTTGGGACGATGTCATCAATAAACGAGAAATTGAGAAAATTAATGAATCCAATTTTGACGAAGGCATCACCTTGGTAGCAGCGCCAGAAAATGTCGTTGGAATTCAAGATTTTAAGGCCTATTATCAAAATTATCTTACTGGATTTTCAGATGTTACGTTTACTATTGTCGATGTTTTTGGACAAGGCGATAAAATTGTTAAACATTGGAATTTTAAAGGCACTCATACAGGCGAATTTTTCGGAATTCCTGCATCTGGTAAAAAAGTGGATATAGATGGAGTGACGCTTGTTAAAATGAAAGACGGAAAAATAGCGCAGGAGCAAGATTTCCTTGATAATTTATCTTTTTACCAACAACTTGGATTAATTCCAACAGAATTGGAATAAGACCAGTTACAATTAACTTCCAAGGAATATTATCAAGGCTATACATTATTTCTTTGTCGATTTTTTCAATTTGCTTAGTGTGTAAGGTTGACCCGGAGCCAGTATATAAATACGCTCTGGGTTGACCACACCTTTCTTTAATTTATTCGGGTCGCCATTGAAGGGAATAAAATCAGGTGCATCAACAAAACCCCAATGACCTAATATTAACGGAGTGTTGGGATAGGCATTGGCAATCATAATAGCTCCTTCTAAACCTGAATGAAACGCGGCATCCTCTGAATAATCAAATAGTATAGCGTCTGGCGTAGGCATATGAAGTTGTTCCTGCATAAAGCGGGAGTCGCCAGGCGCCCAAAGGGAGCCATCCGGAGTGTTGAACCAGAAGCCACAGGCATCACCCGGTTCATAGTAACGCTGCCCTGGCCTGGGGAAATTGTTTTGCCATGCATGATCTGCCAGCGTTAACCTTGCGGACACAGATCCAAAACGAAACGTTTCTCCTATATAATGACCAAGAGAATGCAATCCTTCATTTTTCATTAAAGAATCGACATAAATGGTGGAATGAAACTCTTTTGTGACGGAAGCTATATCGCGGAAGGTTTCAACACTGTAATGATCGTTGTCGCTATGTGTAGCAAAAACAGCATCAAGGTGAGGAACATCTTTTGGTTTGATTGGAAAATCCATTAACAAAGGCATGTCATAACCTTCCAACAGCGGATCAACCATGAATGTGGTTCCGCGGCTGTTGACAAAAAAACCAGCCATCCCTAACCATCTTATGGTTGTCTTATCAGAAGCTTCAAAGGCTTCCTTTCCAAACGGCTGTGTTTCGGGGGCCTTCGCCTGATATTTTTTTTCTGAATTTTTTGTTTGCGTGCTATCCGATTGAGCACATACTGTGACCAGTGAAATTAAAACCGTTATACATACCAGTATCCCTATTTTCATGATCATATGGAAGTTAGTTTAGAATGTATCATTATTTTTTAAATCATACCTATTTTTTTCTGATCTGACTACCTGGAAAAAACCGATGCCTCAGTACTTGTCAATTTACAATCACAGTCATCTCAATTTCTTCTTATGCCTTCTCGGGAATTTCATAATATTTCATGGCTTCCTTACTTTATCTTCATGCCAGGTATTAATGGAACGCTCTCTACAAGTTCGAGTGATTTTACCATATTCTTTGTAGCATTTTTGTATTTTAAAAAATGAGGTGTTTGGATATGTTTTTTATAAGCTTCGTCACTGGCATAAATTTCCAGAATGGTAATGTGTGTGGGTTTGTCTTTTTCAGCCACCGCATATAATGTCAACACACCAGGCTCCACTTTTACGGATGTTTCAATTTCTTCTTTCAAGATAGATCTATAGTTTTCCAGCTGACTGGCATTGATAACCAGCTTGGCTAGCCTGACCATATGACCCTGATCCTGAGCGAGTGCAACCTGGAGCGAGAATTGTGTGAGCATAATGGCAAGTATTAAAATGATTGATTTCATATCTTATTAATTATATGGACTTGACCTCTAAAGTATTAATAATTGGTGATTCTCATTTTTGATGTCAGCCAAGCCAGGTTATTCAGGGGCTTCAATTTGAAAATATAATTTTGTAAACGAGTAAATCAAGTTTACGTTCCATCTAAGAATTTATTCTGTTGTTGTATTCATTAAAAATGGCATGTGATGCAGTAAATCGGGTAAATAGGCGTAGTAATGTACAAATCGAACATATATGACTGATTCGGTTCGCATTAAAATATTTGTAGTTTTTATGGTCATTCTGATTTCCATGCATATATTCAATATTAAGTGAACGATCCTTTCAAAGAAAGATTCTTTGAAAGAAATAAATCCATAAGTGAAAAAACCTATGATAGGGGATATAAATATCCTGAACACGTTACAAGATTATTTTGGCAGGTCGCCTCTAGTGCATAGAATCGCAACAGCATAAACTCCATGTCAGTACCAATAAATTGACATCCAATAACATCGCAATTTTATGAGAGACAACCAAAGCAGTAAAACAGCAGAAGCGGCAGCAGCTATACGGGCAATGCATTATTTGTACGAAGATCAACACATCATTTCAGACCCATACGCCCAGCATTTTACGAATTGGAAATGGAAAATAATTCTCTCTAATAGGTTTCTTCCTTACTTATTGAAGACCACCATTATGAAGCCTATTTATACCGCGGTAGGCGGGCAAATTCTTACTCGTTCTCGATATGCGGAAGATAAACTGCGGCAGGCTATTGCCAACGGCATTAAGCAATACGTAATTCTTGGCGCTGGAATGGACTCCTTTGTCTTGAGGCACTCTGATTTAAAAAATCAACTGACTGTGTTTGAGATTGATCACCCAGGTACACAAACCACTAAGAGAGACCGACTATTAAAACTGACGGGTAAACTTCCAGAGAATTTGGTTTTAGTACCGGTGGACTTTGAAAAGCAAACTGTTGCTGAAGCATTAAAACAAACCATATTTAATCCGGATGAACCGGCTTTCTTTTCGTGGATAGCGACAACCTTTTATCTTACACGTAAATCTATTTATGAAACACTAATGTCAATCGCTGGTATTGCAGCAAAAGGCAGCGAAATAGTTTTTGATTATAGCATTGCGGACACCTCGCTGTCTCCCGAAGGAAAGGCGGAAAGCGTTACTACCAAAAAATTCGTAGCCAGGCGAGGTGAGATCTATGTTTCCAATTTTGACCACATTGAAATTAAAGACGAAGTAAGTAAGTTAGGCTATGACTTAATCGAGCAGGCTACTCCAAATATTTTGCATAAACTATATTTTGAAAACCGAAAGGATAACCTTAAAGAGGCACTATGGGCGGCAATCATTCATTTTAGGGTAAGGGGAGATTAAGGATCTTTGCTGTTACGGAGATGTCAATTACTATTGCCGATGGCATGCGATTGGGTATAGGCTAGCCGACCAACTTAATAGACCCTGGTCTGAATCAGTCCAATTCTATACACCATCTTTAATATACGGGAAAAATACCCTCTTTAAAGTGGGGAAATTCCCGTTGCGCGGGATACGGATTTATTTTTTGATTTGTTCAATAAATAACCGTTACCACTATGAATCGCTACACTAAAAACCCGGATGATCTTTCAGAAATGGAGATCAAGGTTCTCATCGGCACTTGCAAAGGATTAAGCAGTACCGAAATTGCTAGATTTGTTTATAGAAGTCATCGTGCTGTTGAAAAATGCAGGACGGTCTTATACAGGAAATTTTACGTTACCAATAAAATGGAGTTGATTAAAGTTGCTGGTAAACTTTTTAAATTGGTTTGATAAATTTCGTCTTAATGAATGCTTATTCTTCAGCATTTATTCCAAAAGTGTGGCTTTCGAATCCATAACTAAAAAAAGTGAAGGGGCTTGCCAGAAATGGATATCGGGCAAGCACTTGAGCAACATGTTAATCGTGTAAATCGATATGTGATTTACCAATGATGATTCCCCTGCTGATATGAGGATTCCCGCTGATGTCAATTTTTGGTTCGCCAAAGGCATTGATTCGTACTTCATCGGTAGCCTTCATTTGCAGGCGACCTTCTCCATACACCCTGGCTGAAGCAGTAGTGCTTTCCAACCCGCGCGTATCAATCTTGTTTTCTCCAAACAATCGATATACCTGGTGTGCACTTTCTCCTGATTTGATTTTGATATTGTTGACGCCATATAGAGAAGCTTTGAATTTATTTGCTTTTAAGGATGATAGATTTACTTCAGCTTCCCCAAATACTTTTAATTTGAATTTATCAGATTCAATTTTACTTTCACAGGTTAGTGTTTCTTCGCCTCGCATTTCTAATTCGATAAGAGAACGGTAGGTGACATAGGCGGTGACACTAACATCCTGATAGACACTTACTCTTGAATGACCATTTTCAGAATTCTTGCGTTCGCGTTTATCTACCATACGGGCATCTTCAAGATAAATACGAAGTCTATTGCCTACAACTTCTACATAGATTTTGTCAGACGCGACGTTTGAATAGGATAAGCGTACAGATTCTTTTTCACCTTTTTCCAATACCAGGTTAATTTTCGGCGAAACGGTAATTTTATCGAAAGACGGAACTTTTCGGATCACTTCTTCCTGGGCATACGTGAATGCGTATATTATGGCAAGTAGGGCTGTAATCAATGGCTTTTTCATAATTATCTTTTTCTTTCAGACAATCAACTCAGCATATACCCCTATTGGGGAAATTATTTATTCACTTTTCAAGCTTTGCGAAGGATTTGCCCGTGCTGCCCGTAAAGCCTGCGTGCTGACAATAATTAAAGCCAAAAGCAATGTTGCAGCACCTGCTAATGGCAATACCCACCACATAATCGATATTCGATACGCATACCGATCCAGAAAATTGTTTAAAAACCACCAGGCGATAGGCCCTGAGATAAAAAATCCCAGAATCACAAGTCGGGAAAAATCTTTTGAGATTAAGAGTACCAAACTTGTTACGGTCGCGCCCATTACTTTTCGTATTCCTACTTCTTTAGTGCGCTGCTCTGCAGTAAAGGCGGCAAGACCAAAAAGTCCGAGACATGTAATAACTATGGCTAATGATGCGAAGATGGTAGCGAGTCTGCTGATCAGGTCAATGGTTGAGAATTTTCTTTGAAAGTCGGTGTCAGCAAAGCGAAACTCGAATGGATAAGTAGGGTTGAACTTATTAAAGACACCCTCTACAATATCGATTGATTCCCCCAGTTTTTCAGTTTTATTAAGCCTTATTGTTATAGTACTGCTCCAGGAAGGGCTAAAAATTAAGGACATGGCTTCAACCGGATTATATGGTGAATCCATTACCACATTAGGCATCACGCCAATTATTTCAAGTTCCTGGTCATTAATTACTAATTTCTGTCCGATCGGATTCTTCATTCCCATTAGATCTACTGCTGCTTGATTCACAATGACAGCCATCGAGTCGCTCTTAAAATCCCGAGAGAAATCACGCCCCTCAACCATCTTGATACCCATAGTTTTGGTATAATCATATTCGGTAGCAATGGTGGCGAAGGATACGCGTTGCTCCGTATTCATACCATCCCATTTCACCTCGTTATTTGAAAATATAGAGGTTATCGGGCTATTACTTTTACAAACAGATTGCACTACGCCTGTGCGTTCCAGCTCCTGGCGTATCGTCTGAAAGTTGGTTTCCAATTCACCGTTGGTCCAGATTTGCATGAGGTTTTCACGATCATATCCCATGTCACGATTTTTAACATGCATAATTTGCTGGTAGATCACAATGGTCCCAATGATGAGAAAAATGGAGAATCCAAATTGAAGGGTAACCAACACTTTGCGTGGTGTGCTTACGCTCTTGCCAATACTTATTTTTCCTTTTAATACTTTAACAGGTTGAAATGAGGAGAGGTAAAACGCTGGATAACTACCTGCAAATATGCCGATAATTAATATCCAACCTACAGCAACGGACCATAACCAAGGGTTAGAATAATCAATGGTAATATTTTTATTAACCAGTATGTTGTAGGAGGGCAAAACAAGTTCAACCAATACTATTGCCAAAATGGATGAGATGAATGTCAGCAATACTGATTCGCCAAGAAATTGAAGAATCAACTCATTCCTTCTTGAACCTACACTTTTTCTTATCCCCACTTCGCGGGCACGGCTTTCGCTTCGAGCCGTTGCCAGGTTCATAAAATTGATACACGCAATAATCAATACAAAAATGGCAATGGCGGTAAAAAGTCGGACATATTCAATAATTCCTCCGGAATTCATGCCATTTTCAAAATTAGAATAAAGTCTCCATTTATGCATCGGGTGAAGAAACAACCTGGCAGTGGTAGCCTTTTCAGCATTTTCTTTTATAATGTCTTTGATTTGTGAGTTAACATCTTCTTCACGGGCACCAGGTTGCAGTTGAACATACATTTGGAATGAATTATTGCCCCAGTTATCCATGGAAGAACGAACCCAGCTTTGCGTGGCTTCATAATAAGTGAAGGGCAAAACATAATCAAATGTAATAGTCGATTGCCGGGGATTATTTTTGACCACCCCGGTGACTTTTAGTTCTTGTCCATTATCAATTTTTATGAATTGATTAATAGGATCTTTGTTATCGAAAAATGCCTTGGCGGTTGCCTCGGTAATAACTATGCTGTAAGGATTAGCCAGTGCTGAGTTGGGGTCTCCTTTTATCATTTCGAAACTAAAGACTTTAAAAAAATCTTCGCTTGCGCTTAATCCTAATTTATTGATACGTTTTTCGCCAACCTGAAGCATATTACCTTCTCCCCAATTGGTCATGACCACGTGCTTAATCTGACTTGATTTATCCTTGATAACCTCCTTCATGGGATAAGGCATTGAATTGCCAGTGCCAATACCCTGAGCCCATTGCTGACTTTGATAAAGTTGATAAATCGAAAAGTAGTTTTTATGAAAGCGATCATACGTGTACTCATCATTTACCCATAAAAGAATAAGTACAGAACAGGCAATCCCGATGGATAGGCCAGCTATATTGATGAACGAATAAATTGAATTTTTAAAAAGACTCCGTATGGCTATTTTTAAATAGTTATTTAGCATAGGTTAGTTTTGGCATTTATTATTCTGTGCGTAAGGAATTAACCGGGTTGGCGGATGCTGCTTTGATTGATTCAAAGCTTACAGTAATCAAAGCCATCAACAAAGAAGCAATACCGGCATAAGAAAAAATAGTAAAGCTAACAGGTATGCGATATGCAAAACCCGCGAGCCATTGATCCATCATGTACCACGCCAGGGGTGCAGATATTATTAAGGCTATCAGAACCAACCGAATGAATTCTCGTGACATCATGAGGACGATCTGACTAATGCTGGCGCCCATTACCTTTCGTATCCCAATTTCTTTGAATCTTCGCTCAGCCATATAGGTGCTCAGCCCATATAGTCCGAGGCTACATATCATCATAGCGATAATCGTGAACGCGGTAATTATCTTTGATACTTTTTTGTCTTCGCTATATTGTTTTTGAATAGATTCATCGAGAAAGTAATATTCAAAGGGTGTATCATTTATTAATTCTTTCCAGGCGGACTCCATCATCGCTGTGGTTTCACCAAAATTGGTAGTGTTCACATCGGCAATTAGAAAAGGAAGTTGTGAGCTATCAGAAGTGATCTCAAAAATAGTAGGATTGATATTTTCTTTTAAAGATGTCTGGTGATAATCTTCCATAACGCCAATTATAGTATAAGTATATTTTTCACCATGCCAGTCAAAATACAATGACTGACCAACAGCCTGTTCAGGATCAAAACCAAATTTACTGGCTGAAGTTCTGTTGATAATAATGTTGGTATTGTTTTCTTTTGACGCATCGTCCGAGAAATGTCGACCGGCAACTAATTGTATATCCAACAATTTCATGTAATCTGCATCGACTTCGTTTCTTCTATGCAGAATGGCATTGTCCATATTGCCACCTTGTTTGTAGTACATCATATCACTAAAAATAGTGGAGCCTGGGATGTATGTGGTACCGGCCACCTGCTTGATTGAACTTTGGTTGGTCAAAGCAGTCTTCAATGATTGAAATTGTTTTTGTGCGCTTTCCGTGCGCAGGGGGAGTACGATTTTGGAGGTGGCGTCAAAGCCAAGATCTTTTTCCTGCATGAATTTTAATTGTTGAGATATTACAATCATTCCACAAACCAGGATAATAGCAATCATGAATTGAAATATGACTAAGCCTTGCCTGAGCCAGCCTGTTGCGCTGTTCATACTGAATTTACCTTTTAAAACTTCAGCGGGTTGAAATGATGACAAGTATAATGCCGGGTAACTGCCAGCAAACAGGGCGGTGGTAATGGTAATAACGGCCAGGCCCAGAATAAAATACTCAATATTTTCAGCGTCAATCGAAATAGATTTGCCTGTCACTTGATTAAAAAATGGAAGACTTAGCTGCATCATGACAATACTGATCAGGATGGCTACGATGACAATGACCATCGCCTCACCCATGATCTGGCTGATGAGTGAACTGCGGAATGCACCCATCACTTTTCTGACTCCAATCTCAGTAGCCCGCTTAGTCGCTTTGGCGGTGGATAAATTCATAAAATTGATGCATGCAATTAACAGGATAAAAAATGCGATGGAACCAATGACATATAAATAAGTAATGCGTTGGCTTTGGCTGATATCTGATTTGAGATAGATATCTTTTACTGGTTCAAGGGCCAGGGTTTTTTTCATGCCCAATGCTTTCATACCGTCTGCCCCATATTTCAACAAGATGTCATTCATTTTTTTCTCGACATCGTTTTTATTATGACCCTCTATCAATCTTAGATAGGAAGGAACGAAATTTTGACCTGCCCACTCTTTAGAAGCTGCATCTGATCGCACATATTCTGCTAAACCTGAGCTTAGCATTGAAACGAAGAAGTTAGCTTTAATA
>JAHEMS010000425.1 GCA_024643595.1 Bacteroidota bacterium | reverse complement strand
GCATATTTGACAGCGAAATTCATGGCTGTTTTTCCACCCATAGAATGACCAATAATATTTGGCTTTTCAATTTTCTGTTCGCGGATAAATTCTGCTAAATCTTCTGTTAACAATTTGTAATTAAACTCATCGGTGTGTGGCGATTGGCCGTGATTACGCTGGTCTACCAGGTAAACGGTAAACTGTTCTGCAAAAACTTTTGCCAGCGAAAACCAATTATCAGAAGAGCCGAACAGTCCATGTAAAATGATTAATGGCTTCCCCTGACCGGATTGTCTGTAGAATAATTTCATAGGCACGAAGATAACAAAGAAAAAAGTAGCGGAATGACAACAGGCAGTAGACAGTACGGAGTATATTTGCGCTTTCATTTTTTATGGAATTGACAAATAACACCTATCGCATTCAAGAACTTGATGTAACGGAAATCTGTGAGCAGTTTGGCACGCCTCTTTATGTCTATGATGCAGAAAAAATCATTCATCAGCTAAGAAGCATCAAGAGTGCTTTCCGGGATACCGATGTGAAAGTGAAATATGCAGCCAAGGCACTTACTAATATTTCCATTCTTAAATTGTTGAAAAAATATGGCTCCGGTGTTGACGTTGTTTCTATTCAGGAGGCACACCTGGCATTGGGGGCAGGGTTTGCAGCGCAAGATATCATGTATACCCCTAACTGTGTTGGTTTTGATGAAATTATAGAAGGAGTTGAATTGGGTGTAAATATCAACCTTGATAATCTTTCGGTCTTGGAAAAGTTTGGGCAGAAATATGGTGATACCTTTCCATGTTGCGTGCGATTGAATCCACACATTATGGCGGGCGGTAATTATAAAATCTCCACGGGTCACAGCAATTCAAAATTTGGAATTTCAGTGTATCAGCTTCCCCAGATTATGGAGATTGCTGAAAAATATGACTTAGTAATTAATGGCTTACATATTCACACCGGCTCCGAAATCACTGAAACCGATGTATTTCTGAAGATGGCTGAGATACTATTCGGTATCGCGCGCGATTTTCCATCACTAAAATTCATTGACTTTGGAGGCGGATTTAAGGTCGCTTATAAAGAAGGCGACATGGTTACGAATGTGTATGACCTGGGTCTGAAATTGAGTAAAGCCTTCACTGAATTTTATCAGAGCTACGGCCGTAAGTTGGAGTTATGGGTTGAACCAGGAAAGTATATAGTCAGTGAAGCCGGCTATTTGTTTGTGAAGACCAATGTGGTGAAGCCTACGCCATCATTAACTTTTGTAGGTGTAAACTCCGGATTAAACCACCTTATCCGGCCCATGATGTATGATGCTCATCACGACATTGTCAATGTCAGCAATCCAACGGGCTCTCCTAAAATTTATACAGTCGTAGGCAACATCTGCGAAACGGACACACTTGGTTCAGACCGGAAGTTAAGTGAAGTAAGAGAAGGGGATTTGCTGGCGATTAAAAATGCAGGAGCCTATGGTTACTCAATGTCTTCCAATTATAACTCGCGGTTCCGGCCAGCGGAAGTGTTGATCCTTAACGGAGAAGCAAAATTGATTCGAAGGCGAGATACCTTTGAGGATTTGCTTCGCGGACAGATTGATGTAATCTGATTTTCATTAACCCCCAGGCATGCCCCAATCACTACAGGAAAGATTCGATCTCATTGTAATTGGTGGAGGAGCAGCCGGTTTTTTTGGTGCGATCAATGCAGCCGAAAACAAAAGAGGGCTGAAGGTATTAATCCTCGAAAAGTCATCTAAACTATTATCGAAAGTGAAAGTTTCCGGGGGAGGAAGGTGTAATGTCACACATTATTGTTTTGAGCCGACACCCCTCTCCAAACACTATCCTCGTGGGCAAAAGGAACTAAAAAAACTTTTTCGCGAATTTCAGGCAAAGGATACGGTAGCATGGTTTGAAAAACATGGCGTAACACTGAAGGTTGAGGAGGATGGCCGCATGTTTCCAACCACCAATAATTCTCAGACGATCATTGATTGCTTTCTTCGTGAAGCTGAAAAACTGAACGTTGAAATCAAACTCACTCAGGAAGTAATAAGAATTGAAAAACGGGAAGACGGATTTCATATTCATACCAGTAATCGGCTATTCATCGCGTCTAAAGTATTAATTGCTGTTGGCGGTTATAATAAACCTGAAAATTATAAATGGCTTTCCGCTCTGGGGCACGATATCGTTCAGCCAATTCCTTCCTTATTTACTTTTAATGATTCGGCAAAGGAATTCATTGATTTAATGGGTGTGGCTGTGCCGGATGCCGAAGTTAAAATTGCAGGTTCTAATCTTAATCAACGCGGCCCCGTACTCATCACACACTGGGGGCTTAGTGGACCTGCAGTAATTAAGCTTTCTGCGTGGGCAGCAGTTGACCTTCATAAAGTCAACTACACATTTACGGCTTTGGTTAACTGGACCGGTCATCCCGAAACAGTAGTAAGAAGCATGCTGATGAAATTAAAAAATGAAAGCAGCAAAAAAAAGATCTTGACTAATCCGCTTTTCAATCTACCAAAAAGATTGTGGGAATTCCTATCCATAAAATGTGGAATTGAAGAACATAAAATCTGGGCCGATTTGTCCCATAAAGTGATTAACCGATTGATTGAATTACTTGTTGCCTGCCCTTTTAAGATCAAGGGAAAAACTACTTTCAAGGAAGAGTTCGTAACCTGCGGAGGTGTTTCGTTAAACGACATTGATTTGAATTCAATGGAAAGTAAAAAGGTGCCTGGTTTATATTTAGCAGGCGAAGTGCTCAACATAGACGGGGAAACGGGAGGCTTTAATTTTCAGGCCGCGTGGACTACGGCATGGGTTGCAGCGAGGGCTATCGATTGACATATCAATTTGATGGTAATGTGAACACTTGATATTGTTGCTTTTTGTCTTCTAATCCTGGCCCATCGCAACCTTAAGGTTCATTTTAGATCAAAAGGGTTGGATGCGTTTATGGATAAGATTAAATCCATAAAAAAAGCCTCAGGAATCTGAGGCTTTACTTTTTGTGGTGACGGAGGGAATTGAACCCCCGACACAAGGATTTTCAGTCCTTTGCTCTACCAACTGAGCTACGTCACCGAAACTTATTATGCTGCTTACTTCTAAACAGGGCCACAAAACTATGGAATTTTAATTTTGCTGCAAATGCAGATCGATATTTTAAGGATTTGAATGTAAATTATAGGTTCAAACAGTGGCGTAAACTAAATTCCCGTCAAATTCTGTCCTTCACATGCACTATCTGCAACAAATTTTATTCTTTATCACGCTGGGTGTGGCAGCCTATCTTATCCGGAATCGCGTGATGCGCATCAAGGCCAACATCAGGTTGGGTAAACAGAAAGAAATAAAAGACCATTCTTCTGAGCGCCTGAACAATATGATTTTGGTCGCTTTTGGTCAAAAGAAGATGTTTAAGCGCCTTATTCCTGCTTTTCTTCATTTCTTTGTATACGCAGGCTTTTTAGTAATCAACCTGGAAGTGCTGGAGTTTGTGATTGATGGCTTGGTGGGAACTCACCGCATTTTTGCTCCTTTTCTTGGTAGTTTATATACTATCCTTCTTAATGTATTCGAATTTCTGGCTGTGGCAGTCCTGCTGGCTTGTCTCTTTTTTCTGATCCGAAGAAATGTTTTAAAGATTCCTCGTTTCTGGTCGGCCGAGATGACCAGCTGGCCAC
>JAHEMS010000424.1:2419-3703 GCA_024643595.1 Bacteroidota bacterium | reverse complement strand
CGAAGAAGTGGAAGAAATTATCATGAAGCAGCATCCTTTGTGCAGTCTGGAAAGTTTGGGCCCATTACGATGGTAGAACTCTCCTGGAATGTAAATCAGCCTGGACGTTGGAGAAGAAAAGAATTGGTAGAGCAAATAAAAGAAAGCGATACGGATTGGAAACGTTTCCAGATGAATCGTCCACAGGAGAAATGGGATCCACGAAAGTATTTAGAGTTCCGTTTATTTTGGCCATACTCTTCTGGGTTGGCTGGTCAGTGGATGAGTCATCAGATTGATACGGTGCATTGGTTCAGCGGGTTGAAAAATCCAAGAAGTGTGGTCGCCAATGGAGGAATTTATGCGTGGAAAGACGGACGTAAAAACTGGGATACTGTTACCGCAGTATTTGATTATGGCCCATCGAATGATCCTACTAATGGCTTCCAGGTTTCTTTTGCGTCACGTATGCATAATGGGGATGAACATCCAGCGGAAATTTACTATTCAAATGGAGGTGAAATGAATTTGAATACCAACATGGTATCGCCTACCGGTGGATTACGCGAAAACTTTGCCAAGGCGATGGGCATGAGCGCCAACTTGTTGCCCGAGAAGAATTTGAATGTCGTGGACGAAAAAGTTATCGCGTCAGCAAATACGGGTAATGATCCATTAACTTCAGGTCATATGCGTAACTGGATGGAAAGTGTGCGCGATCGCAAAGAGCCAAACGCTCCGGTTGAAGCGGGTTATTCACATGCTATCGCCTGCATCATGGTGAATGCAGCAGTGCAAACCGGAATGAAAGCCACCTTTGATGAAAAGACACAAGAAGTAATGGCAGGAGGTAAAGTGTTTAAATATTGATTGATTGATTAAGGATGAATCGAATAAATAAAGTTATGAAAACAGGGGCGGCGATCACGTCCCTGTTTTTATTCATAGTTGTATCAGGTTATTCACAAATGAAGCCGGTAAAATTTATTTCAGACGAAAAAAATAAAAAAGTTGAGGTGATCATTGATGGGAAGACTTTCACTTCCTACATCTATCCGGATGATCTTGATAAACCCGTGCTATATCCGATGCTCACCTCGAAGGGCACAACCATTACCAGGGGCTTTCCAAGAGATCCACGTCCCGGCGAACGGGTAGATCATCCTCACCATGTAGGATTATGGTTTAACTACGGAGATGTGAATGGACTTGATTTCTGGAATAATTCATATGCCATACCGGCTGATAAGAAAAATGAATTCGGAAGCATCCATCATCAGAAAGTGATTAAAGCTGAAGGGGGCA
>JAHEMS010000424.1:0-2409 GCA_024643595.1 Bacteroidota bacterium | reverse complement strand
CATTGGGTAGATAGCAAAGGAAATATTTTATTGGTGGAAGAATCCACTTTTGTTTTCTCCGGAACAGATGATCTCAGAATGATTGATCGCACGACAAAGCTAACTGCCCAGAAAGAGAAAGTAGTGTTTAAGGATAGCAAAGAAGGGATGATGGGCATTCGGCTGGATCGAGCCTTTGAGGAGCCAACGAATAAACCTGAAGTTTATACCGATGCCAAGGGAAACCCGACTACCGTAAAGGTGCTCAATAATGAAGGAGTTAATGGGGTCTATAGAAATAGTAATGGATATGAGAAGGGTGCGGTATGGGGTAAGCGAGCTGATTGGGTTTCACTTTCAGCTACAAAGGAAAATGAGAAGATAACTATAGCGATAGTCGACAACAAAAAAAATAAGGGCTATCCTGCACACTGGCATGCACGTGATTATGGCTTATTTGCCGTGAATAACCTTTCATCGAAGTCATATATTCCAACGGAAGAAGAATCGATCACTGCACTAAACCCTGGTGAATCCATGACTTTAACGTATCGCGTTCTTATCAATTCCGGTAAATTTTTAAGTGATGAAGAGATGAAACAACAGTTTAGTGATTTTAATAAGTAGCCATTTTAATGATACAATCAGCCATGCAGTTATTCTCAGTAAAAAATAAAATTGTAGTGATCACTGGAGGTACTGGGGTATTAGGCTCCGTGATGGCCAAAGGCATGGCCAGTGCGGGAGCGCATGTGATGATTGTGGGCAGGAGGGTGGAAGCTGGTGAAAAAGTGGTGGGCGAAATTCATAATGCCGGAGGCAAAGCCAATTTCTTTCAAGCCGATGTGCTGAATAAAGAAGAGTTGCAACAGGCAAGGAATAAAATCCTTACTGCGGGAGGAGGAACCATCGATATTCTGATTAATGGAGCGGGCGGCAATATGCCAGGCGCTACTATTCCACCGGACAAGACTTTTTTCGATTTAGATATAAAAGCCTTTCAGCAAGTCGTTGATCTGAATTTATTAGGCACGGTTTTACCCTCGCAAATATTTGCGGAAGCGATGGCTGCTAATAAAAAAGGAGTCATCATTAATATCTCATCAATGTCTGCATTTAAGCCAATTACCAGGGTCGTGGGATATTCAGCAGCAAAAGCAGCGATTGATAATTTCACCCAATGGCTGGCTGTCGAGCTGGCAAAAAAAGTTGGTGAAGGTATCCGGGTCAACGCGATTGCACCGGGATTCTTCATCACGGAGCAAAATCGCGCCTTGTTGACCAATACTGATGGAACACTTACAGCAAGAGGAAATTCTGTTATTAACCAAACCCCATTTGGTCGCTTTGGTGAACCGGATGAATTGGTGGGCACATTGATTTGGCTTTGTTCGGATGCATCGAAGTTTGTTACCGGTGCGGTGATTCCTGTAGATGGTGGATTCAATGCATTTTTCGGAGTTTAAATAAAATACCCATAAGGAATCACAATACGAACTATGTTTTTATGAGCAATAATAAATTTTTAGACGAAGATTTTCTTTTACATTCTGACGAAGCCAGGCAACTTTATCATAACTATGCCGAGAAGGCCTCTATACTGGACTATCACAATCATTTGTCACCACAGGATATTGCACAGAATCGTCAATTCTCCAACCTGACTGAAATCTGGCTGGAGGGTGATCATTACAAGTGGAGAGCAATGCGCATTAATGGCGTTGATGAAAAGTTTTGCACAGGTAAGGCGAGCCCGGAAGAGAAGTTTATGAAGTGGGCAGAAACGGTTCCGGACACTATGCGCAATCCGCTTTATCATTGGACGCACCTTGAGTTGAAAAGATATTTTGGCGTTACCGAACTGTTGAATTCAAAATCCGCCAAAGAGATTTATGATCATTGTACGGCGCTGTTAAAGACCGAAGATTTTAAAGTGCAACCCCTGCTAAAGAAAATGAAAGCAGAAGTGGTATGCACTACGGATGATCCTACAGACGATTTAAAATATCATGAGGAAATGGCGGGTTCCACTGCGTTGAAAATGTTTCCAACGTTTCGACCCGATAAGTCATATGCGTTTGATGATGTCGTTACGTACAAAGCCTATATCCAAAAATTGTCCACCGCTTCTTCCATGGAAATCAACTCCCTGCAAGCATTATTTAAAGCGCTGGAAAACAGGGTCGGCTATTTTCATGCCCATGGTTGTCATGCTTCCGATCATGGACTCGAAGTACTTCCTTACAGTAAGATGTCTTTAGGTGACGCGGAAAAAGCATATACCAATTTGCTCAGTGGTAGTGTACTTTCCAATGAAGATAAGCTGGGGATTCGATATCATATCCTTATTCATGCTTGTCGTTTGTATCATGCGAAAGGCTGGGTACAACAATTTCATCTTGGAGCATTACGGAATAATAATAGCCGGAT
>JAHEMS010000423.1 GCA_024643595.1 Bacteroidota bacterium | reverse complement strand
TCGCCGGGAAGCTATCGTTTCTCCATTCGTGGCAGTTCATTACGGTCTCCTTTTGGAGTGCGCAATGTAAAAGTCTACTGGAATGAACTTCCATTTACCGACCCGGGAGGCAATACCTATCTTAATCAATTGGATGCTAACTCCATCAGCCAGATTGAAATTATCAAGGGCCCTGG
The DNA here is from genome assembly GCA_024643595.1 of Bacteroidota bacterium. Lineage (GTDB taxonomy): Bacteria > Bacteroidota > Bacteroidia > Cytophagales > Cyclobacteriaceae > ELB16-189. The sequence continues at coordinate 3,545 of JAHEMS010000423.1, read as the reverse complement.
ATCAAGTCTTTATGGGGCGGGAACTGGTGGGGTATTACTTCTAAAATCACCTCAGCCCGAACGAGAGAGTTCAATAATGGCTTCCTGGATGGGAGGAAGCTATGGGTTAAGCAATTATCAGATTGGCCTCTCTCAAGGAAATGAAAACACGAGCCATCATGTTGGGTATCTTCACCAGCAATCAGATGGTTATCGAGAACAAACACGAATGGTGCGTGATCAGATAAATAGCACATTCCGTTTTTCATTATCCGACAAAGAAGAATTAGAAACGGCCATTTTTTATACCGACCTATACTATCAAACTCCAGGCGGATTAAATGAAGCTGAATATAATGCAAACCCGAAGCAAGCGCGTCCAGCTGCCGGAACACAACCAGGATCCATTGCTCAGCAAGCTGGAGTATCGCTGCGATCGTTTTACACAGGTATTTATCATCAATATCATTTCACGCAGCACCTTCATAACCGCACTGGTGTTTATGGAAACTTTGTTCAGTTTAATAATCCATCTATTCGTAATTATGAGCGCAGGCTTGAACAAAATTTTGGTGCCAGAACAGTCACCGATTTTTCTCATACCATTCAAGGCTGGACAACTTCTTTGCGCGGAGGTGGAGAATTTCAGCATGGTTATTCTCCCGTAAAAAATTATCAGAATCTGGGGGGCTATGCTGGGTTACTGCAAAGTGATGAAGAAATACGAACGCTTCAGTACAATATTTTTGGACAAGGTGAACTAAGCAAAGGTGGTTGGCTTATTACTGCAGGCCTTAGTGCCAATTGGGTGAGTTACGATTTATTGCAACTGAATCGAGCTCCAGCCTTAGCACAGCGTATAAATTTTGATCCGGTTATTACTCCCCGTGTTGCCCTGCTCCGAAAAATTAATGAGGCTTTCTCCATATATGGAAATATGAGTTGGGGATTTTCTCCACCCACGCTGGCAGAGGTTCGTCCTTCCAATGGAATTTTTAACACCGAACTTAAACCAGAAAAGGGGAGTCAGATTGAGTTAGGCGGAAAAGGTTATTTTGCCAACCGCAAATTCTTTTTGAACGCTGCTGTTTACCATTTTGCCCTTGATGAAACTATTGTAGTGCGGAGAGATGTGGATGGTGCTGATTACTTTGTCAACGCGGGCGCAACCAACCAGAATGGTATTGAAATACTCCTTAACTGGCAACCTGAGATTGCCAGTTCCTTCATGCCATCCATAAAACTTTGGACCGGCTTAACGTTAAATATGTATGAATTTAAAGACTACGTGAAAGATAACGTTTCCTATTCAGGCAATCAGTTAACTGGAACACCAAGGGAAGTGATTACCGGAGGGGCTGATCTGCTTTTCGCAAAAGGGTTTTATTTGAACTTGACCGTAAACTACACCTCAGAAATTCCCTTAAATGATGCCAATACGGTAATGGCTAAATCTTATACCCTCTTAGGATCTAAGGTTGGTTATAAAAGTCAGTTAAACAAATCGCTTCCAATTGAAATCTTTGTGGGTGCAGATAATCTCCTTGATGAAAAATACAGTCTTGGCAATGATCTAAACGCGGCTGGCGGCCGGTATTATAATGCTGCCGCCACCAGAAATTTCTATTTCGGATTAAAATTTACAATTGACTTTCTTGCCCGGAGATAAACCCAAAGAAAGTATACATCATTCTTTGGGCAAGAGTATCTCATACAAGTAGTGACATTTGTCATGGTATAATTAATCATTTTCAATTATATTCATACTTCATTAAGGATCTTGAACTACATTTTCAATAAAACCATAATTCTATGAAAACCAAAGCCCTCCTTTCGATTTTGCTGCTGATTGGATTTGGCACATTTTCCTCCTGCGACCTCTTTGATAAGGCAGATGATGTATCATTTGACGTTATCCTACCTCTTACTTTCGTCATCGACGAAACGGCCGATAACCCTGGTGGAAGTGCCTATGCTGACACCAAACTTTTGGATGCCACGTCCGATCCCGATGTTGCCAAGTATGCCAATAAAATAAAGGAATTTAAAGTCAACAAGGTGACTTATACTATTACCCCAGGTGCAGGCGCAAGTACGGTAACCTTTACAAATGGAGCGGTTAAGGTTTCCTCAACCGGAAAAACAATTGCGTCAGCAAGTTCTGTGAGTCTTTCCAATACCGTAGAAACAGAACTTACTGCCGATACTGCTGGGTTTAATGAATTAGCTTCAAAGCTTCTTGACGATAAGCAGGAATTGATATTACTCAATGGCACCCTTTCTAAAACACCGGTCGCTTTTGACGTGAAGTTCAACTTCTATGTAACCATTACTGCCAATGCCTTGTAAAAATAATTTTTAATTTCTACCCTGTGCCTTCTTCGGAAGGCACTTTTATTTTCTAAGGAGTTTCTGTTTCAGGTCTTTAATAATGACCTCCGCGTGGACCCGGGAGTTTTCGATAAACCATTTGTTTGTCTTAAGGCCACCACAAACTACACCCGCCAAGTATAGGTTGGAAATGTTACTTTCCATCGTCTCTTCATTATATACCGGAGTGTGAAATTCATCATCATGAAAAGATATTCCCATTGAACTCATAAAATCAAAGGGAGGCTGATACCCTGTCATCGCCAACACAAAGTCATTTTCTATAATCTGATTCCCCAAAGGTGTACTTATTTCAATCGTGTCCGGTGTAATGCGAATTACATTTGAATTAAAGAATGCTTTTATGGAGCCTTCCTTAATACGGTTTTCGATGTCCGGCTTCACCCAATATTTCACACTTTCACGAATAGCATCCTCACGGATGATCATGCTCACCTCTGCTCCTTTACGCCATGTTTCCAGTGCCACATCTACGGCAGAATTTGCGGCTCCAATCACCGCCACTTTCTGACCAAAGTAGGGATGTGGTTCGTCATAGTAATGTTTCACTTTTTTCAATTCCTCCCCATCCACGTTAAGCAAATAAGGCAAATCATAAAATCCAAGCGCCAGGATTAAGGCTTTCGCCTTGTAATTGCCCTTGGAAGATGTGACCAGGAATCCATCATTATTCTTTATCACTTGCTCTACCTTCTCATAAAGTTTCACATTTAGTTTCCAGGTAGTAGATACCCTTCGATAATATTCTAGCGCTTCAGATCGGGTTGGTTTGGGGTTGTTGGAAATAAATGGCACTCCTCCTATTTCAAGTCTTTCGGAGGTTGAGAAGAATGACATGTTTAGGGGATAATGGTATAATGAATTGACTAAACAGCCTTTTTCTATAATACAATAACTAAATCCTGCTTTTTGAACTTCAATGCCACACGCTAATCCTATAGGGCCTGCCCCAATTATAATTATATCTTTCACTTCCATTCTGTAAGTCTTATTAAATTATTTAACAATAATGAGAAATTTCATTAGTTAAACGTCATAAATTTATAAAACAGGGGACTGTAATAATTATAGAAATGAGCACGGAAGACAAATCGAAAATAATTAATCGATATACCCGTCTGGCAATTATATCTGCGTTTTTATTTGCCTTATTCTGGACGTTAGATGGTTTCTTC
>JAHEMS010000422.1 GCA_024643595.1 Bacteroidota bacterium | reverse complement strand
GGGTGCTGATGGAGTAGTTGAGTCAGTCGATATTTTTCCAACTCTATGTGATTTGGCTGGTTTACCTATGCCGGAATTTGTAAAAGGGATTTCGCTGTCGCCATGGTTGGCAAATCCGGAAATGCCAGGTCATTCCGCGTTCAGCTATAGTGCGTCAGCACGTACTATTCGTACAGCGACACACCGATTTACAATTCATGATAATGGAGATATTGAACTTTACGATCATTCAACCATTCAAAAGGAGTCATTAAATGTTGCGGAAGAAAATCTGAAACTTGTTGAGGAACTTAAGCTGCTGTTGGCTAAACGGGATTCAATGTAACGGGTAAGAGATCTTCTGTATTTTACGTTAACCATGAAGGTCAATTTCCTTTGAGCAATTAGCGTTTGAATTCTCTAAATCGGCGTACCATGGCGAGTGAAAAACCGATCATCAGCACACCCGTTCCGAGCCACAGTATATTAATCATTGGTTTTTCCATTGCTTTAATAATCACCCAATCCTTTTGACGCGTATTTAATCCGAGACTGAATTCATTGGTTTCCGGATGAATATTAAGGAGTGTTATCTTCACTCCCAGGTCATTGATTTCGGATGACAGCCGGCCCACCTGTGTTCTGTCCTTAATTAAAAATATAGGTTCTGCATAGTAATTGCCGTGTTCTCCGGTCACTTTAATTTTGGCCTGAACAGCAACATCTTCAGGTGAAAGTTCAAGACCTTCAATTCGATCGATCTTGATCACGTTTTCCAAAACGGATACATAGTCGTTCACATAAAATTGTTGACCTATGCCCACGCGGGTTTCTTCCATCTCGCTCCATTCCGGTTCTTCATCTCTATTCATGGGTAATGAAACATGCGTATACAAATCTTGGGTAATATTTCTTTTGATATCCGGTGATGCAATGAAACCACCCATGGCGGGATTGATTTGAATGCGGGGGTAAAGAATGGCAGCTACCTCGCTGCCTTTTCTTAATTCGATTTCATAGAATGTATTCTCTGGATTGATCTCAAAGGTATCTTTTGCGCTAATGATTTTCTTTCCCTTAAATTCGATGTCCTTTTTGGCTACCACCTTGAAAGGATCGAACGTGAGATCGATATCGTTTTTACTTACGTAACCCTTACTATAGCGCGGTTCCACACGCTCACCAAGATATTCGATTTCATACCCTGCCATAGACCGGGGTTCATTGATAAATAACAAAAGATTATCACGGTTGAATTCGGTAGGCAAGTCTTTGGAAATCAACATACCGGTATTATTCAGGGAAACCACTTTTGAATATCCCGCAGAGAACATTACACCGATTAACATCATTCCGATACCAATGTGTGCCAGTGCCCCGCCCGATAAGGAAGGATTTACTTTGATCACCGATGAAAGGACTTTTATATTGGAAACGATAATATAAACTCCAGCAAGCGTTAAAATCAGGTAGGCCGGTGTATATACTTTAGCAACAGCAATCACGATGGCGAATGCAACCAGTGAAATCAAAATTGGTGGAACAATCTCCTTTTTAAGTTTCTCCTTCTCCATTCTTTTCCACCAGAAGAATTGACCGGTTCCTGAAATTAAGGCAACCGCGACAGCGAACCAGAGTTGAAATTTTGAGTAATACTGCACCTGATCGCCGGGAACAGCTAATCGAAGATCTCCGCCAAACAGTCTGGCAACTTCATTGATTACAGGGAATGATGTTGGGATCAGTACTTGAAATCCTGAAAGACATAGTGTTGCAGCGCCCAGAAAAATCCAGAATTCGCGTGAATAAACTGAGGACTCTTTTTCTGATGAGGGAATCTCTCTCCATCGGATTATAGAAATAATAATGGCAGCCACCGTGAAGAACAACAGATAGATCAGCAATTGACCGGATAAACCAAGGTCAGTAAAAGAATGAACTGATGCATCCCCTAAAATTCCACTTCGTGTAAGGAAGGTGGAGTAAAGAATAAGGACAAAGACAGTGATATTGAGAATGATCGAGCTTTTCAAGGCAGCCTTACTGTTTTTGTAGGTGATCATGGTGTGTATGGATGCAATCAATACCAACCAGGGAACATAAACAGCATTTTCAACCGGGTCCCAGTTCCAATAACCGCCAAAGTTCAATGTCTCATAGGCCCAATAGCCACCCATTAAAATACCGAGGCCTAAAATACCGCCGTTCAACAATGCCCAGGGTAAAACGGGTTTTATCCATTCTGAATATTTTTTCAACCACAATCCGGCAATGCAAAAAGAAAAGGGAACGAGGGTGAGGGCAAAACCTAAAAATAATGTGGGGGGGTGGATCACCATCCAGTAGTTTTGCAAAAGTGGATTTAATCCGCTTCCATCTTTCGGTATAAAATCGGGTTGAAGTTTAAAGATGGGATCGTCAATGGCATCGCGCAATAAGATGAAGGGTGAGCTTCCCAGTTTCACATTGAGAATAACAACGCCTAGAATCATGGAAGCAAGAAATGCCTGAACGAGTCCAAAGACAACCATTACCGGAGCTTCCCACTCCCGTTGCGTTTTAATTAAAATAAGACCGATTAATGCTTGCCAAAAAATCCACAACAGAAAACTTCCTTCCTGACCTTCCCAAAAACAGGAAACCATATACTCGCCCGGGAGGTGAAGGGAGGAATGACTGTAGGCATAATGGTACTCAAAATAATGCTGGTAGATGATGACAAACAAACTGATCACTACGCCGAGCACGGCCACCCCATGAGCATAAAATGAGATGCGTGCGTTTATTAACCATTGTTCTTTTTTTTCAGCGACGGCAACATGACTTTTCCAATAGGCAAATGCACTTACCAGAGAAGTGACAAAAGATATGATGACGAAGAGATGGCCCAGGTTGCCAATGAAATAATGCATTATCTAGAAAAGGTTGAAAAATAAATAGGGACAAATGATTTAATGATGCCCATCAAATGCTCGCGTTGATTTTTTCCTCCTGGTATTTGGAAGGACACTTCAGCAGAATTTTGTTGGCCAGGAACGTATTCTCGTAATAATTGCCAATCACCACTACTTTTTCGGAGCGCGTAAAATCAGGGGGCATCGGCTCATTATAATATACCTTTTGTTCCTTTTTATTTTCATCAATCATGATAAAGGAAAATGATAATTTATCAGCACTTTTTTCAATGCCTACAATATTTCCTGCGTTATCTTTTTTTAATTCACCTACGACATGAATCTGACTCTTGTTTCCGTTTGACGCCATTTGGAAGGCTTGATCAAAAGAAACATAGGTACTTGCGTCACCGGCCGTGCTGATAATGATCGCAATGGCGGCTGCAATGAAAAGGATAGCGATGATATAGGACTTCTTCATATGCGGTTATATTATGGGGATCCAATCGGATCAATCCATTCCATGACATTCAAACCCAAAGGTATTCTATTGTGCGAAATGGACTACAAAAGTAAAATATTAACGGCTTATTTAGACTTTCTTTTCGGGTAGTTTTTTTTCAATCCGGGTTACTTTGCGATCAATCATAACCAGGTATGTGATCAATCCGGCAAAAAGGATAAGCAGAATGGCAACCACCACATAAATTTTTCCTTCAGATCTCATGGTGTCTGCCATTTCGGGTTGTGCCGATGCGGCATGGCTAAGTATACATGAAATGAGAAAGGCAATTATATAAGTAAGCTTATTCATTTTCCAGTTCAATTAATTTTTCATCAATATTACGGACA
>JAHEMS010000421.1 GCA_024643595.1 Bacteroidota bacterium | reverse complement strand
GCTTGAATGTAAAAGTATATTCCCCGCCTTAGGATTGCGATCTTCACCACCAAGAGAAAGACGTAACTGATCCGAATTTATATTTGGGGCTTCAGTGGCTTCTTGAACTGTCATTCCAAATTCAACCATATTCAGAAAAAACTGAAGCAAGTTTTGATCTTGCGTATCACCACCTTGTACAGCAAATGATAAATATGGTTTACCTTCTTTCAGTGCAAGAGTGGGCGTTAATGTTACACGTGGTCGTTTACCAGGTTCTACTACATTATAAGGATTCTCTTTTGGATCAGTAACAAAACTTTGCATACGCTGACTCATGCCGATCCCGGTTTTGCCCGCTATGCAGGCCGGATTCCAACCGCCACTCGGTGTTATAGAAACCACCCACCCCTCTTTGTCGGTTGCTTCAACTGATGTGGTCCCGAGAAAGACCTGATTTAAGTACTCCTCTGATAATGGTGCCGTATACGTACCTGTCGATGCCTGGTAAAATTCCTTTAAATAATCTTTATATGGATTTGATTTTCCTTGATAGGGATATGGATCACCAGGTGCAGCTTTCGGGTCATTGCGCTCCCAGTTGATTTCTTTTATTCTTGCCTTAGCATATTCCTTCGACAATAATCCTTCAATGGGCTCTTCTGGTGCAAAATAAGGATCACCATAATAAAAATCTCGATCTGCAAAAGCAAGATTCATCACTTGATTAAGGGTATGAATGTATCGTGCTGAATTAAAGCCCATGGATTTAAGATCAATGTTCTCAAGCATATTTAATGCCTGCAGCATAACTGGTCCTTGTGTCCATTGCTGCATTTTATATACCTCAATTCCTTTATAATTCACAGATAATGGCTCTTCCGTTATTACTTTCCATTGAGCAAGATCTTGCTCAGTGATCAAACCACCTTGTTCCTGTGATCCGCGTGCAAACTCTTTGGCAATATCTCCCTTATAAAAACGATCATACGCTGCATAAATGGCTTCCTTGCGGGATTTACCTTTTTTTAAAGCCAGCTGCTCCGTATCAACTAATTTCTGGAGAGTAGCCAATAAATCTTTTTGAACAAATATTTCACCGGCACTAGGTGCTTCACGTTTTTCACCTACGTGTGGAAGGAAAATTGCCTTTGAGTAAGGCCATTGTTTAATTCTATCTTTTTCTCTTTCAAACCCATTGGCGGTTTGAGCTTCAATGGGATAACCTTCTGCCAATTGCATGGCAGGCAAAATCACCTCTTTCAAACTTAACGTGCCATACTCAGCAAGCATAACCATAAGTCCGCCAGGCGTACCGGGTGTAACAGCTGCCAATGGACCATACTCAGGAGGATAATTCATCCCTTTGCCTTTAAAAAAATCAACTGTGGCTCCAGTAGGAGCTACTCCCAACGCATTTATAGCGATTACTTTTTTCGTCTTCGGATTGTAGATCAAAGTTTGCGTTTCCCCACCCCAGCTCAGCACATCAAACATCGTGCAGGTAGCCGCAAGCATAGCACAAGATGCGTCCACTGCATTTCCTCCTTTGCTGAAGATCATAGCTCCGGCTGTAGCCGCCAACGGCTTTCCTGTAATGGCCATCCAATGCTTTCCATGCAAAGGAGGTTTTTGTGTAATTACCGGAGCATTATAAAGCGATTGTCCGGTTGCCAGGAAGCTGATTCCGGCAACAACTATACCCAGAATAAGTAATTTTATTTTCATTGCTTTTGAATTAGCTTTAATCTAAAACTATCAGACAGGGAAGATACTGGAATTTATATGCCACTAAAAGTCCAGGAGGTCTGAAGGGTTAAAAGTTCCATCAACGGAAATTCTATGAATTACAATAATGAAGTTATCATTAAATTTTATCAGGCATTTCAACAACTGGACTGGAAAACCATGCAACAATTTTATCATGCAGATGCACGATTCACTGATCCGGTATTTCCTGATTTAAATAGCCGGGAAACGCAGGCAATGTGGCATATGCTATGTAAAAACGCTCAAGGTTTTTCGTTGAAATATTCAGATATAGAGTCGGCAGAAACCACGGGCAAATGCCGATGGGACGCCTGGTATACTTTTTCCAAAACAGGTCGAAAAGTGCACAATATAATTCATGCAAATTTCCTGTTTAAGGATGGATTGATCTTAAAACACATTGATTCATTTAATTTTTGGAGATGGAGCCAAATGTCGCTGGGCTTAACAGGAGTTTTGCTAGGATGGACGCCCTATGTGCAAAAAAAAGTACAAGCCACAGCCCGAAAAAGCCTTAATAAATTTATTCTGGAACACTACTAAAATTAAACTTAGTTTGCCGATCTGTACGATTTACCAGTAAAAATGTGCATTTGAGTGGTCAAAACGAGGATAATTGGAAAAAACTATTACCTTTGGCTGGTTAATAATATAATTCCTGCCTAAAGTACTCCACTAATCGTGTTTATTTATTGGTTCGGCTTTATAGAATTAGCAAGAACATTTATCACTTAATTTCAAAAACAAAAATGAACATTTATGTAGCAAACATTCCCTGGAAGGCATCCGAGGAACAATTGAAGCAGTTATTTGCCGAGTACGGTGAAGTAAGCTCTGCTAAGATCATCATGGACAAAGTTACACAGCGTAGTCGTGGCTTTGGATTTATTGAAATGGCAGATGACTCAGCCGGACGAAATGCAATCAACGAGCTTAACGGAGCTGATTTCATGGGGAAAAACCTTGTCGTAAACGAAGCCCGCCCGCGTGAAGAAGGTAGCGGTGGTGGTCGTGGTGGCAATCGCGGTGGCGGTGGTTTCCGCAGAGGTGATTTCAATAAAGAATATTAATTCGGTTTGAAATAAAGGAATTTACGATGCCACGCTTTTAGCGTGGCATTTTTGTTTATATGCTGCTTCAATCAAAGTTCATTTTTTTTACACTCTTTAATGCTCTTTCTCCTATTTTTGCCCGCCTGATAAAAAAATATGGAACAAGAAAATGTTGCGCGATGGATTGACCTGATTTCGAAAGAAATTAATCAACCAATTAAAAATGTTAATGCAGTTGCGCAATTACTAACCGAAGGATCAACCATTCCCTTCATTTCCCGATACCGAAAAGAAATGACAGGGAGCATGGACGAAGTGATGATTACCACTATTCGCGACCGAATCGAACAATTACAGGAATTGGATAAGCGAAGAGAAGCGGTAATTACCTCCATTGAAAAGCAAAATAAACTCACCCCTGAATTATTGTCGGCTGTTGTAGGGGCTCAAACTCTTGCCGAGTTAGAAGATATTTATTTGCCCTTCCGCCCAAAGAGGAAAACACGCGCCAGTGTGGCAAGAGAAAAAGGCTTGGAACCACTGGCTCAGAAGATTTTTGAATTGGATAATTTTAATCCTGAGGAATTTGCTGCTGCATTTATCGATATAGAAAAAGGAGTTGCCTCAGTACAAGAAGCTTTAGATGGCGCACGCGATATTATCGCTGAATGGATAAATGAACATCCTGAAACCAGAAAGCAAGTGCGGGAATTATTCTGGAAGGAAGGGGTAATTGAATCACATGTATTTAAAACCAAACAAGAGGAGGGCCAGAAATTCAAAGACTATTTTGAATGGAAGGAGCCTATCAATAAAACCCCATCACATCGCTTACTGGCTATGCGCCGAGGAGAAAAGGAAGGCATTCTTTCACTCGATATTTATCCCCCCGAAGAAATGGCCATGTATAATATGGAGCAGCAATTTATTACAAAAGAAAAT
>JAHEMS010000420.1 GCA_024643595.1 Bacteroidota bacterium | reverse complement strand
CATTCAGATAAAATCCGGCAGCGAACTTCGTATTTACTAAATCCATTTCTATCTTTCTTGACGCAATAAACCCACGCCTATGAAACCGGTTGTCTTCACCAAACTGTCGTTGATGATGCTCCTTGAATATTTTATCTGGGGTGCCTGGTATGTTACGATGGGGACTTACATGTCAGAGTTTTTACATTCAAGTGGAGTGCAGATTGGGGCGGCCTACAGCGCGCTGGCCATTGCGACTATGATTTCTCCTTTCTTTGTTGGGATGGTGGCCGACCGATTCTTTGCCGCACAACGCATCATGGGTGTGTTGCATGTGCTCGGCGCGGTATTGCTTTACATGGCTACGCAAATTACCGATAACACCACCTTCTATTGGTTGATCGTTATCTATTCGTTAATGTATATGCCAACCATTGCTCTTTCCAACAGCATCGCTTTTCAGCAGATGACGGATCCTGGAAAACAGTTTCCCTGGATTCGTGTGTTTGGAACGTTGGGCTGGATCGTTGCTGGCTTTATGATAGGTGAGCTGGGCATTGAAAAAACACCGCATACTTTTGAAATGGCAGCCATCGCCTCTTTATCATTGGGCGTCATCAGTTTCTTATTGCCCCATACCCCTCCAAAAGGAAAATCCGAAGAGACTAAAGCAGCAAGCGTTATCGGAACAGAAGCACTTGTGCTCTTCAAGGATAAAGCCTATTTGATTTTCTTCATCGCTGCTATATTGGTGTGTATACCGCTATCCTTTTACTATGGATTTGCCAATCTGTTCTTAAATGAAGTGGGTATGGAAAACGCGGCAGGGAAAATGATTTTAGGACAGATGTCGGAAGCAATTTTCATTCTGGCCATCCCCTTTTTGTTCAACAATATTGGAGTAAAAAATATGTTGATGTTGGGAATGGCAGCCTGGGTACTCAGGTATGTTTGTTTCGCTTTTGGAAATGCCGATGTAAACTTATGGATGTTGTATGGCGGTATTGTGCTCCATGGAATATGCTATGACTTCTTTTTTGTGACCGGATATATGTACACCGAGAAGAAAGCCGGTGAGAAAATAAAGAATGCAGCCCAGGGATTATTCACGTTTGCAACGTATGGTGTGGGCATGTTCATTGGCACGTGGTTTTCTGGATTTGCCACAGATCATTATACCATCGAAGGTGTTCATCAATGGAAGGAAATTTGGTTTGTGCCCACTTACATTGCGATCGGTGTGATGATCTATTTTGTTTTCTTCTTCAAGGAACAGAAACAAATTAAAGCAGCATGAGAAACTGACCATAAACGGTTTTGATGGAATATGAAATCAATAGTCAATATCATCACATCGTCATTCACTAACTGAGAAGAAACAATTATTAGTAGTATATAAATCTATCAATATGAAAATTGCAATGCTTGGCTCGGGTTTCATTGGTCGCTTTTATGCGGACTCGCTACAAGGATTAAGGAGTAAAGACAAAATAGTCGCGATTTATTCCCGCCGGGAAGAGAGCTCAAAGAAATTTGCTGAAGACTATAAGGTAGCTTTTTCCACCATAAAAATGGAGGAGGCAATCAACCGTCCTGAAGTGGAAGTGGTATGTATTGCTTTGCCCAATAACCTGCATGAAGAAGCCGTCATGTTGTGCTGTAAACACAAAAAGGCCGTGATCACCACGAAGCCGCTGGGTCGTAACGCGGCCGAAGCTAAGCGCATGCTGGAGGCCGTTGAGCAGGCAGGAATCTTTAATGGCTATCTCGAAGATTTAGTGTACACGCCAAAATTCATTAAAGCACATGAAAGCGTAAAGAATGGCGCATTGGGAAGAATTCTTTGGGCAAAATCACGAGAGACCCATCCAGGTCCGCACAGCGATTGGTTCTGGGATTTAGATCAGGCCGGAGGAGGTTGTATTCTTGATCTTGGGTGTCATTGTGTTGAAATAACCAGAAGTTATATCGGTAAGGAAATTAAACCGATTGAAGTCATGTGCTGGGCAGACACGCAAGTGAAACCCATTGATGCAGAAGATCATGCCATTGCTTTAATAAAATATGAAAACGGAGCGATTGCCCAATTTGAAGTCAGCTGGACCTTTCGAGGAGGATTGGATTTGCGGGATGAAGTAATGGGAACGGAAGGCACTATTTGGGTAAACAGCTTCTTGCGCACCGGTTTTGAAATGTTCACTACTGGAAAGGGAGCGGATTATGTAGCCGAGAAAGCAGAGAGCAATTCAGGCTGGTTGTTTCCAGTGGGTGACGAGATCAACGAACTGGGCTACAACCACATGTTTGCCGACATGTTTAATTCTATGGAGAACGGCACGCCACCCAGAGAAACATTTTATGATGGGTACGTTGTAAACGCCGTGCTTGATTCCGCTTTTCGTTCAGCCAAAACAAAACTTTGGGAGCCGGTCATCCTCGATATTTGGAGAGGCCTTGAAGGGGTAACAAAAGATTCGCATTTACAGGAATACGATGCCGATCATTACCTGGTGAAAGAAGAACTCACACATTACGGAGCGAAGAAAGTAATATTGAAAAATAAAACGACAGGAAAGATTTTAGAGAAGGTATTGAGTTAAGCTTTTCTCATTCCAGTTTTCTGCGCCATTGCTTTTTTTCAGCGTGGCGTTTTTTATGGTCAACTCTTTTCGCGCTGGATGATTTTGTAGGCTTGGTAGCTTTTCTCTTTAGTGGCTTCGTGAACGCCCTTTTAATGAGGGCATCCAATTTTAAAAGGGCGTTTTCTTTATTTTCCAGTTGTGAGCGACTTTCTTGTGAAATAAGAAGGAGATCTCCACCGGTAGTGATGTAGGCAGCCAATTTTTTGAAAAGTATTTCTTTTTGTTCTTCTTTTATGGCCGTTGATTTCCGAATGTTCCAACGCAACATCACTTTACTGTTTACCTTATTTATATTTTGTCCACCAGGCCCACTGCTACGAGATGTGCTGAATTCAAGTTCAGGAATAAGCGCTTTCGAAGTAATCATGTGATGGATCGTTCATTCATTCAAAAAATAAAGTTACGAATTTGGCGATGTATCTTTATGAGAACATACTAAACGCAGGAAGACATGACACCTATTTGGGCATCATTTATATTTTTTTTCATTAGCGTTATTTCCGCAATTGCGCAGGAAAAACAACCAGTTGATACGACAAGACAATTTCTTTTGAATGCCGCCCGCGAAATGATTGAGTCGGCAGAAAAAGCAGCACTCATCACACAAGACGTAAATGGGACGCCACAAATAAGAACCATGGACCCGTTTGAACCGGAGGCCGACTTTACCATATGGCTGGCAACGAATCCGAATACCCGTAAAGTGCAACAGATTAAGATTAATTCAAATGTAGTATTGTATTATCCAGATAAAGCCGACAGGGGCTACGTGGTCATTCACGGCAAAGCGGAATTGGTAAATGATCAAAAAGAAAAAGATAATCGCTGGAAAGAAGAATGGAGAAATTTTTATGCAAACCGCACGGATGCTTATTTATTAATCAAAGTAATACCCGACTACCTGGAACTGATTAATTATAATCGTGGGGTGACAGGCGATCCAAAAACATGGCAACCTGTCATTGTTCAATTTTCTAAATAGCTAATTCAGTTTCTTCAATTCTATGTAGGTCCATGTTGCACCGATCACGTCCAGAATACCAAAAATGATCAGCGTTGGCGGCGCCCAGTGGATCAAAACGAAAACGATAAACCATAAAAGAATAGAGCAGCGAATGAAAAC
>JAHEMS010000419.1 GCA_024643595.1 Bacteroidota bacterium | reverse complement strand
ATAAAAAAAGATTTATATAACGAGGGGGCATTATATGCTGCCATGAGTGGTTCCGGTTCCTCCGTGTTTGGTATTTTTAAATCTAAAATAGACCTACCATCAACGTTTGATGGAATGCAATATTGGTCTGACTATTTAAACTGACTCTCAGTTCTTTTTTTAAGTAAGGGATAGATAGCCACTGCAGTGATTATTAAAACTGTGCCCACATAGAATTTCAAGCTCATCACTTCCGTATCGCCGAAAACAATCAGCGCCAGGGTGATTCCATAAACTGGTTCAAGATTCAGCGCCAGCTGTATGAAAAAAACTGACAATTTTTTAGTGAGTTCGATGCCTACCGAATAGGCATATACTGAACATGCCCATGCCATGATGGCAAGGTATATCCAATCGGCCCACGAAGGAATAAGTCTTAACTCTCCATCATCGGCCCACGTATTTTGGTACAGTGGAAGGAATAAAAAGATGATAACACACGCACTCGACATTTCATAAAATGTAAGGATATTGGCATTCACACGAACTACTAGTTTTGAATTAATTACGCTAAAAATGGCTGCGGTAAGCCCTGAAATAATGCCAAGGAAAAGACCAAAAGGATATTGAAAATCTCCGGCAAAAATGATGGATAAACCGACAATCACAATTAATCCAAGTCCGATTTCAAGCGCTTGTATTTTTTTTCGTTTTGCGATTGGTTCAATCAGTGCGGCCCAAAAAGAACAGGTGGCAAAACCAACCAGGCTGGTGGACGGATTGGCAACCCGGCCAGAAGCAAAGAACGTAATCCAATGAATAGCTACAATAAAGCCGGTAAGTATAATCTTAATGAGATCCGACTTTGAAACCGTAAAATTTCCCTTCGCCATGATGATTAAAGCGGCCATGCCAACGGCAGCCAGCAATGTCCTATAGAAAACCATTTCAACTGATGGGATAGAGATCAACTTGCCCAACACGGCGGTAAAGCCCCACAAAAAAACAATAAAGTGAAGCTTAATGTAATCTTTATTCGTGGCAATCAACGGGGTACGTATTTATACATGCCCATCGAAATTATGCCAAATACGGTATTAGGAAGCCATGCAGCTAAAAAGGGTGATAATGCCCCGGTTTCTGCATAAGTACGGGTCATGGTAAAGAATAGAATAAATATGAATGAGAGCAAGAACCCCAAGGCAATCTGAAATCCGGTTCCACCTCTGCTTTTTCGGGCAGAAACAATTACGCCCATAAAGACAAGTACGAATACGGTAAACGGAGAGGCAAATCTAATTTGCTTTTCTACTTCGTAAATTTCTACACCGGTTGCCCCGCGGAACTTCATTTTTTTAATATGCTCGGTTAATTCATTAATGGTTAATCCATCAAAATTTCTATTGCTGTTATCAAAATCGTTCGGTGTAACAGCCAGTGTGGTGTCCATACTTTCACCGTTAATTGTAAACGGAGTTGATGTGAATCCCGTGCGTACGGTAAACAGGCTGTCCACCATCTTTTTCTTCCAATTGCTGAGTGTCCATTTTTGCTTGACGGAATCCCATTTTATATTGTCGGCGCTAATTTTTTCGATTAATCGATTTTGATCAAAACGCTCCAGGCTAAATTGAATACCAACGTTGTTCTGGTTGTTAAAACTTCCCATAAAAAGGTATACGTTTGGCTCAATCTGCATATGTATATTTTGCCGGTAATATGTATTGTTGTTTTGAAAGTATTGCATTTCAAATAATAACCTGTCCTGATTTGATTTTGGAATTATCCATCCATTGAGAAAGAAGGTGATGGTTGCGATCACGAATGAAGCTATGAGATAAGGCACTAAAAGCCGCTTGAAACTAACACCACTGCTCAGAATAGCAATGATCTCTGTATGTGCTGCCATGCGTGAAGTGACGTATACGACAGAAATAAAAACAGTAATGGGCGTGAGCAAACCCGCTATCCATGGTATGAAATCAAGGTAATAACCAAGTACCATTTCAACACCCAGGTTATTCTTAGTAAACTTGTCTACTTTTTCAGTGATGTCAATTACCGTTATAATGGCAACCAATATGAGCACCACATAAAAAAATGTGGAAAGAATTTTTTTGATAATATACCGATCGAGTATAGTCATTGGTTTTTTTACAAGCGTTGTGATACAATTCTAACCATCTTGTCTTTCCAGGTGGCAAATGTGCCCTCTTCAATTTTTTGTCTCGCCTGCCGAACCAGCCAAAGATAGAAGGTAAGATTGTGGATGGAAGCAATTTGTGCGCCTAAAATTTCCTTGGAAATGATTAAGTGGCGGAGGTATGCTTTGGAATAGGAGGTACTGATATGGCCCCCTAATTCCGGATCCAGGGAACTGAGATCCTCTTTCCATTTTTCGTTGCGGATATTAATGATGCCTTGTGTGGTGAACAACATTCCATTTCGAGCATTACGCGTAGGCATAACGCAATCGAACATATCAATCCCCAGCGCAATACATTCCAAAATATTTTCAGGAGTGCCAACACCCATCAGGTAACGTGGTTTATCAGCAGGTAATATGGCACATACCAGTTCGGTCATCTCATACATCATTTCGTGAGGTTCACCGACTGACAGTCCTCCAATGGCATTACCTTGCTGGTTTTGGCCGGCAATAAATTCTGCTGACTGCAGTCGGAGGTCCTTGAATACACTGCCCTGAACAATCGGAAATAAGACCTGTTCGTAGCCATACTTGGGATCGGTTTCATTAACGCGTTTCACACAACGTTCTAACCACCGATGTGTTAATTGCATTGATTTTTTTGCGTAGTCATACTCACATGGATAGGGGGTACACTCATCAAATGCCATAATGATATCGGCGCCAATCGCGCGTTCAATATCCATCACGCCTTCCGGAGTAAATATGTGCTTTGAACCGTCAATATGGGATTTGAAAATAACGCCCTCTTCTGTAATTTTTCTATTGTCACCCAGCGAATACACTTGATATCCTCCACTATCCGTAAGAATAGCCCTATCCCATCCAATAAACTGATGTAAACCACCCGCTTTTTCAATCAAAGAAAGTCCGGGTCGCAGGTAAAGATGATACGTGTTTCCAAGAATTATTTTTGCGTCTATATCATTTTTTAATTCATGCTGGTGCACCGCTTTCACAGAACCAGCGGTTCCAACGGGCATGAATATGGGTGTTTGAATTTCACCATGATCGGTATAGAGTGTTCCCGCTCGAGCTTTTGAGTGAGGATCTTTGGCGGTAAGATTGAATTTCATTCGACCGTAAAGTTAACTGCACCACCCACCCACTCCAAATAGGGAAATCTCAACGGTGGTGCAATAACCTTGCAGTTCAAATAGTTTTCCATTTCATGCAGGCATTTTATCTTTGTTTTTTCAAAACCGGTCGTCTTGTCAATATTAGGTCTTATCTGTATCGTTTTACTTTTCATTCAGATTTCTTATCTATTCTGCTTTCTGATTGCTTTTACACGGATGGATAGCCCTGAATTACTTAACCCTGATCCGGTTTCGGTAATCGTGTGTGCGCACGATGAAGAGCAAAATCTGAAAGAACTTGTGCCGCTGCTTTTGGAACAGGATCATCCTGAATTTGAAGTCATTATTGTTGTGGATAGATCTAATGATGGATCTTTTGATTATCTTCATAACGCCTCTCAAAGCGATAGTCGGTTAAAGGTTGTGCGTATAGTCAATAAGCCAGACTATCTCAATGGAAAAAAATTTGGTATCACCTTAGGTGT
>JAHEMS010000418.1 GCA_024643595.1 Bacteroidota bacterium | reverse complement strand
TGGGGGTCATACGCTTCCGTAATGGCATTCATGTAAATGCTAAAAACATCCTCTGAATTAAATTGGGTGAAAAATTTTGTGAACCGTACATACCTGGTCTTAAGCGTTTCGGCGATTTCAGGTTGCTTCTTACCCGCTAATTTTAAACTAAGCGACTGGCTCTTGATTATTTTTCTCCATACATCATTCAGTTCATCCTTCGTTGTTGCCCACGGTTCCTTATCACGGTCAGTTTCATAATATTCGTCAATGGAATAATCAAATTCCTGATTGATCAGGTAGTCCATTACATAATCCATTCTTTCCATGTATCGTTTCACAAAAAGATTATAAATCTCGTAGGCTGGATTTACGTTTTCATTTCGGATCAAGTCATCAATAACCAGTTTGTAACGATCAAAAGATTTAATATCTGAAGCAAGGAAATAGGTCCTGCTATTATCCAGTTCTTTTATATACCTATTTAAAATCACCTCAGATAATGAATCATTGAGACGAATTTTACGATAATGGTTGTTATCAAGAATATAGGATACCACCCTTGCTTCTTTTCCATAAACTGGTTTTGGCTTGAGGTCCAGCGTGTCTTTCACGGAAGCGAACCCAGCCATTTGACAACAAACTACAAAAACGAGAATAAAGGATGCCCTTTTCATCATATGATTCATTTTCTTACTTTAACTATGATCCTTGCAAATGAGATGCCTGAATTTTTCAAGCCACCTTATCAAAGTCAAACTCATTCAGGAATTTTTGTGCCTCTTCTACGGTGTGGAATTCAAAGGATTTCTTAGATCCAAGATTGGAGTGAATGTCAATTTTTATTAATTCCACGCTTTTTGCATTTCGAACAATCCGGGGTTTGGTATGCTTGTAATCTTCGACCTCTTTCCGTGATATTGAAAATTGTGTAGCGCGTACATTTTTACAGTAAGTACATTGATAATGCTTTATCAATTCCCTTGGTGAACCGTCTTCATTTCGTTCAATGATCTCCTCACGATTAACGCGCATTGTATAAAACCCGCAATTATGGCACTGTAATGCAATGAGATGTCCTTGATACTTTTCAATTTTTACTTCCTTGGTCTTTTCATCAATCCAAACATCATAATCAATTGAAAAAATATTTTCTTCTGCCATCATACCTTCATCCATGTGAACATCTTCCTCCTCTTCAGAAAGCAATTTCATTCTGTTACCCGTACTTGAAATACGTGGTGCGTAGCGAAGTCTTCGTAATTTATAATTAAGGCGTGTAGGGTAATAATAATCCAAAACCAATGACGCGATATAACCAATTAGCGTAGCACCGGCAATAGAGAAGAACAAACGAACCCAGAATGCAACACTGATCGACGTGAGTTCATCCTTTCCATAAAGGTTTATGGCCAAGGCTGCTGAGGCTCCAAGAAAATGAAATACCCATTTTAACCACCTGATCTCTGAATTATTAATAAAATCATGCTTTGATTTTAAATCTGTAATTGAAGCAACCCTAAGTTGATAGAGGAGGTATGTAATTACCGACAATGCTGCAAACAAAATTGAACCAACCAGCATAATGTCATGCCATATTTCCAAGAAAGCCTTTGTCGATGAATCCATACGAATGAGAAAATTTAATTTGTGCTAAGATAATTATATTAAAACTAAATATTTAATGGTAAAGCCAGACTTTAAACACACAACTTCAGGAATAAGTTTTTATTCCAACGGCTTAGGTTTGTTAAACGCGAGATGCCAACAATTCTTTTGGCTCCGCCCTTTTTTATGCAAATGATGAAATTAAATTTGTACATATTTACACGTTAAATGTTGTATTATTGATATTTTAAGTACTATAATTGTGTAATAATGCACAATAAATGACGGATTACGAAAGGACAAAACTGGACTTAGCCTTAAAGGAATTCACTAAAAGAAATTTTGAAAAGCCAGATAAGTGCAAAAATCCGGATCAGATCAGGTATTATATTCAAGAATTATGCGCTAAGATTGAGGAATACGAAACAAAGTTTGAGTTTGTACCTGCGTGGGCGTATACACTGTTGACTCAATATAATTTAGTACACAATGGCTTCATCTATGAAGATTTTCATAATACTTATGCCTGACCCCTGTTATGAAATACGTACCATCTCCAATTCCAATTCATTATCACCTCCTGTACAGTGCCACTTCCAATAAATCCGGAAGAATGCAGTATCATAAAGTTAAACCCGGAGTTAGTAAAGAGCGAATAAGTCGATCCGAGTTTATTCGTGCTTATAATGAAATGCCAATTCTTGCCATTATGCCCATTCCATTAAAAGGCCAGGATATTGTTTTTCAGTTGGAGTTCTATGTTTAACTATACTTTTAAAATACCTTCAAGATCAACCGGTGAATAGTTTATAGATTTGATCGTCTTATTATCTGATTTACGATAGACCAGCCACTTATCGCCTTCCTTTTTATAATAGCATTCAGTACCATCTTTGGCTTTGTAATGATTCACGGTCTTAATAGCCTCTTCCTCCGAAACACACGCCTTGCTCATGTTTGAGCGCTGAACCTCTTCAAATAAAGACTTGAACTTATCTGCCAGACCAAACTCAAGTATCGCCCCTGACAATACATATTGGATATCGCAAAGAGCATCGGCAACACCGACCAAATCATTTTGTAAAATAGCTACCTCCATTTCCTTTAATTCTTCAGCAATTAAAGCAACTCTAAGTTTACATCTACTTTCGTCAGGAATTGCAGGGTTGAGTAAAATTGGGTGCTTAAAGGTCCGATGAAATTCGGCCACCAGGTTGAGCGCATCAGGTTGTTCCATAATCAGGCAATTATAAAAATTCCTCAATGATACATTTTTTTTGTAAAACAGAGAGTCTGAAAAAATAGGAATCCCCCATTCACTTTAAAATAAATTTCAGCTATTCCATTCGCTCAAGTAGGCTTATATTTGGCGCTTTAATCGATGTAATGAAAAAGAATTTTGTAGAAGAACTTCGTTGGCGCGGAATGATTCATGATATCATGCCTGGCACAGAAGAAATGCTTTCAAAGGAAATGACCTCTGGATATATTGGATTCGATCCAACTGCAGACTCATTGCATATAGGTCATCTCGTTCAAATTATGACTTTACTGCAATTTCAGCAATGCGGGCATAAGCCGTTCGCGCTTGTTGGTGGCGCTACAGGAATGGTGGGCGATCCTTCCGGAAAATCTGCTGAACGAAATCTGCTGTCGGAAGAGATACTCCGGCATAATGAAGCATGTGTAAAAATGCAACTTGAAAAGTTCCTCGATTTCTCCACAGGAATCAATTCTGCGGAAATGGTCAACAATTATGACTGGTTTAAGAATTTTTCTTTTTTAGATTTCATACGTGATGTAGGCAAACATATTTCTGTGAATTACATGATGGCAAAAGATTCCGTTCAATAACGATTGGAAACAGGCCTCTCGTTTACCGAATTTACGTATCAGTTGGTTCAAGGATATGATTTCTATTGGCTCTATAAGCACAAGAACTGCCGGCTTCAAATGGGTGGCTCCGATCAGTGGGGAAACATTGTAACCGGTACCGAACTAATCCGAAGAAAGGAAAATGGAGAAGCCTATGCGCTAACGACACAACTTATCAAAAAAGCTGATGGTACCAAGTTTGGAAAAACGGAAGGCGGAAATGTGTGGTTAGATGCCAAAAGAACCTCTCCCTATAAATTCTATCAATACTGGCTTAATACGTCGGATGAAGATG
>JAHEMS010000417.1 GCA_024643595.1 Bacteroidota bacterium | reverse complement strand
TTCCAATTCCAGATCTTCATTACAAATCTGACTGGCCAACTGAATTACACGACAGGCGTATTGCATAACCTGTATGGTTTCAATGCCAGATATTTCATCAAAGAACCATCCACAACTGGTATACATCAGCATGGCATGCCTTTGCATTTCCATGATTCGAAGGACTTGATTTGGATGCGCCTCACTAAATGCGTGGTCTTTCAAAAAACGCTTTACACTTTCATCGTTTCGCTTAAGTACGACATTAATATATTCGTTCCGAGCTTCCCACGGATTTTTTACAACTTTAGCCGCCTCACGTTCATAAACCGATGAGGTACTTTCACGCAACCAATCCAGGGCATCACGCAATGGTTTACGCCATTGTTGATGCCACCCCGCCTTACCACTGTTACAGCCGCAATTACCCCTCCATCGCTCTATGCCATGAATACAACTCCATGAACTGTTTTCTATAATCTGCGCTTCATCGGTAAGTGGGTTGAGGCTTAAAAACTGAGCATAATTAGTTAGGATTACCCGATTATCTTTCTCGATGTAATCCAAACAAAAGGCCAATGCCATTTCACCGTGTTTATGATGATGACCGTACGTTTCCCCATCGGTAGCAACATGCACTACCTGTGCCTCTGAGTCACTGAAGTCCATAGCATTTAATAGCCGCTCGGCAAATCGCTTTCCATCATTCAATAATCCATTGAAAGCAATTCCTTGAGAGATATCTCCGTCATAAAAGAATAATGCGATAGAATTGCCACTTGGAAGATTGCATTTGTAACCCTTCCGTGTATTAACAGTTCGATCATTAACCTCTTCCCACTTTTCAGTACCAAGTTTTCTAACCGCTTTAGCCTGCCTTGGTGCCAAAATGGTAAACTTGATATTGTGCTGGGCAAGCAACTCCAACGTTTCTATATCTACTGCCGTTTCCGCCAACCACATTCCCTCCGGTTTGCGCTTAAAGCGTGATTCAAAATCATGTATTCCCCAGCGTATTTGTGTCTCCTTATCACGTTTGTTCGCAAGCGGCATGATAATGTGATTATATACCTGGGCAACAGCGGAACCATGGCCACCAAAATTTGTCATGCTGAGCTTGTCCGCTTCAAGAATGGCTTCATACGTTTCTGCAGAATACGTCTCCATCCAGGAGAGCAGTGTTGGACCAAAGTTGAAACTAATGCGCGAATAATTATTGATGATGTTTTTGATGACATTGTTCTCATCCAAAATGCGGGATGTTGCATTAGGCTCGTAACACTCCGCGGTAATTCGCTCGTTCCAATCATGGTATGGGTGTGCCGAATCTTGCAGTTCAATCACCTCAAGCCACGCATTTTCCCGGGGAGGTTGGTAAAAATGTCCATGAATACAGATGTATTTATTTCCTTTCTCAGCCATGATTTCAATTATTTCACTCGCTTATTTGATATGAAAACGCAGGTTATTCAATTTCAAATTCCGCCTTTTCTTCTTTCAATTTTAAAATTGACAACCCCAACGGAGGCAACGTAACGGAAACTGAATAGTCTCTGTTGTGATACCTAACCGGAGTAGTATATAATAACCCTGGATTGAGTACACCACTGCCACCATATTTTAATTCATCAGAGTTAAAAATCTCACTCCACGTTCCTCGGTAGGGAACACCAATCCGATATAACTGACGGGCTTCCGGAGTAAAATTGCATATAACAATCAGCGCATCTTCCCGCTTTTCCGCTTTTCTCATGAATATTATAACACTGTTTTCATGATCAGAATAATCAACCCATTCAAAGCCTTTTTCGCTAAAAGGAAACTCATAGCAAGCGGGCTGAGATTTATATAGATTATTTAAATCCTTAATTATGGTGTGAATACCCTGATGAGGAGCATGATCAAGCAAATACCAATCTAAGCTGTGGTCATGGTTCCATTCGCCAGACTGCCCAAATTCACTTCCCATAAATAAAAGCTTAGTGCCCGGATGAGTGAACATGTAGGAAAACATTAAACGGAGGTTTGCAAATCGTTTCCATTCATCACCCGGCATTCGGCCTAACAATGATCCTTTGCCATGTACGACTTCATCATGTGAAAGGGGCAACATGAAGTTCTCCGTAAACGCATACATGACGCTGAAAGTAATTTCATTCTGGTGATACTTACGATGAATTGGATCTTGCTTAAAGTAACTCAAGGTATCGTGCATCCAACCCATCATCCATTTCTGACCGAAACCCAACCCTCCCAGAAAAGTTGGTTTTGAAACTCCTGGCCAGGCAGTAGATTCTTCCGCAATCGTGATGACATCAGGAAAATGACCATACACCACTTCATTGAATTCCTTCAGGAAATTGACTGCCTCAATATTTTCGTTCCCTCCATATTCATTCGGTATCCACTCTCCCTCTTTCCTGGAGTAATCAAGGTACAGCATAGAAGCAACCGCGTCCACTCGAAGACCATCGGCGTGAAATACTCCCAGCCAGAACAACGCGTTGCTAATCAGGAACGAACGCACCTCGTTTCTCCCATAATTATAAATATAACTGCTCCAATCCGGGTGGAATCCTTTTCTCGGATCAGCATGTTCATATAAATTGGTTCCATCAAATTTATAAAGTCCATGTGCATCGCCAGGGAAATGCGAGGGCACCCAGTCCAGAATTACACCAATATCTTGCTGATGAAAGGCATCCACCAATTCCATAAATTCCTGTGGCGATCCAAACCGGCTTGTGGGAGCAAAATATCCCGTCAACTGATATCCCCATGATCCGAAAAATGGGTGTTCCATCACAGGCAGAAATTCTACGTGCGTGAAGCCGCTTTCTTTCACATAATTAACCAGTTCTATCGCGAGTTCCCTATAACTAAGCGAACGGTTTCCGTCTTCAAATTTCCTTTTCCAACTTCCAATATGCACTTCGTAAACAGAATAAGGCTTCGTCTTTCCAGTTTCCTTTTTACGATCATTGAGCCATACCTGATCTTTCCATTCGTAGTCAAGATCCCAGACAATGGATGCTGTATTAGGTGCGATTTCAGCATAAAAGGCAAACGGATCCGCCTTTTCTAAATACTCACCTGTATTGGAATGAATGGCATATTTATACGCTTCCCCTTTTCCAACGCCAGGAAAAAACCCTTCCCAAATTCCGGATTCATCCCAACGGGGTGCAAGTTTATGTTCATTATTATTCCAGTGATTAAAATTTCCAATAACAGAAACAGCTCTTGCGTTGGGTGCCCAGACAGCAAAATATACTCCCTTCTTTTTTTTAAAAGTGGCAATGTGCGCACCTAATTTTTCATACAGTTTAAAATGCTTCCCCGACTTAAATAAGTGAATATCAAAATCTGATAAAAGGCTAAAGCTTTCTGGTTCTTCAGTCTTGGTTTTAGAAGTTGCTTTTTTGCCCATAGTTTTAATTTTTCTTGTTTCGTTCTTCTGTAACCTGAAAATAGCGATTCATAAGATATTCAATTCCCCTCAATGGAATGTTTACCCAATCAGGTCTTCCATTAAGTTCATATCCCAATTCATAGATCGCTTTTTCTATTAGGTAGGTTCTTAACAATATCTCATCTTGATCTGACAAGGTACTCTCCAATCCCATTCTTTCCAGATAGGCACCCAAATAAAATCGGCTTATATAGTGTTGCCATTGCTCTGCCCATTGAACTAAAAACTCAATGTCCTTTTCACGGTAGTTTTCATTCAGCATTATTTTGCCAAACGCGGCATAGTGGAAGGAACGCATCATACCCGC
>JAHEMS010000416.1 GCA_024643595.1 Bacteroidota bacterium | reverse complement strand
GAATTTCACGGTCATGAATTAAAAATAAATCGGCGATCGGTTTTAATTCTTCAGTTGCTTGATGGTCTTCATAAATGATGGGCGATCCGCTGATGTTTCCACTGGTAGCAATGATCGGTTTGCCCCACGCCCTCATTATTAATTCAAACATACCCGTGTAGGGTTGCATGGCGCCAATATGCTTCAACCCAGGTGCGATTGCATCCAAACAAATTCCGGTTTCTGTAATATCCTTTGCTTTTACCAGTACTACAGGACTTTGAATACTTTGAAAGGCTTCCATTTCAAATGGTGTCAACTCTGCATCTTTTTTAAGCGTTTCCACATTAGCATACATTAATGCAAATGGCTTATTGAGTCTGTGCTTTTTATTCCTAAGCTGCCTTATTGCTGCTGCATTGGTTGCATCCGTCATCAATAAATAGCCACCTATACCTTTCACGGCAGCAATTTCTCCAGCTTCTAATCTTTTTAACAGCAGCGATAATGCCTCGTCCCATTCTCGTGTAAGCACATTGCCCATATTATCCAATAACTTCAATCGAATGGTGCAAGTAGGACAAGAATTTGTTTGTGAAAAATGTCTTCGGTCCAGTGGATTGTGACATTCATTTTCGCACTCCGCGCATAGGCAAAAATCTTCCATCGAAGTGGTCTGCCTATCATACGGCAATGACTTCAATATAGAATATCGTGGCCCGCATTGGGTGCAAGTAATAAAAGGATATTGATAGCGCTTGTTTCCAACGTCATGGATTTCATCGCGGCAAGCATTGCATATCCCCAGGTCAGGTGTGATTAACAAATTGGGCGTACCCAGAGGATTACTCGCCACTATTTGAAAATCATCAACTTTGATTTCACTGATTTCATCGACCAGAAATTTAGTTATCCGTGATTCCCCCGGCGCACCATACCTAAGTTTTTCAATAAACACTTCGACTTGTTCCGGTAAGCCACCCGCTTCAATATGAACACCATCTACTCCATTGCAGACCCAACCCTTTAGATTAAAAGCAATTGCCTGCCTAAAAACAAAGGGCCGGAATCCAACCCCTTGAACCATTCCCTCAATATGGATATGCACCCATCTCATACAGCGATAGGTGTTTGTTCAACAACTTCTTTTTTCAACCACTCGTACCAGGTGGATATCCCTTCACCGGAAGTACAGGAAAGCTCGATGAACTGAATGCTGGGATTTATAATGCGGGCGTATTTCTTTACGTTTTCCAGATCAAATTTTACATAAGGCAAAAGATCAATTTTATTGATCACGCACAATTGGCTGCTTTGGAACATGTCCGGATACTTAAGCGGCTTATCGTCACCTTCAGTGACACTGATAATCAACACTCTTTTCTGCTCACCCAAATCAAACATGGCAGGACAAACCAGGTTGCCTATGTTTTCAATAAATAAAATTGAATTTTCAATTGGCTTTAGTTGTTGAATCGCCTCCCAGATCATACTTGAGTCGAGGTGACATCCCTTGCCTGTATTAATTTGTACCACGGGAACTTGCGTTGCCGCGATACGGTCGGCATCATTGCTGGTCTGCTGATCGCCTTCAATTACAAAAAAATTTTCTTGCTCCTTTAAATCAAGAAGTGTTTTCTCAAGCAAAGAGGTTTTTCCAGAGCCTGGCGAACTAACCAGGTTGAATGCTACCACATTTTTTGCCATAAAATACCCCCGATTTCTTTCTGCCAGCAAATTGTTCTTCAATAAAATGTCTTGCTCCAGATCAAGTTGTTTTCTGCCGTTGGGCAATGTAGTTGGCTTGGCTTCAATTGGCGTGAACGTTATGTTTTCTAAACTCAGGGGGTTATGTTGATTTGTTCTGTGAATGGAAACCTTGGTTTCGCTATCGCATCCGCAAGTGGCGCACATGGGGGTAAGGTTAGTTAATATTGGTAATTCGTATCTGCCTTTGTTTGATAGGGTAGATTTAGTTTATGATCATAGATTTTATTTGAAGCTCTTTTCCTTGTATAATTTGTAATAGGGGCTCCCCACACAGAGGACATGCATCAAATTGATCTTTTATTTCAAATTCGCAATCGCACTCAAGACATTTAGCTTTTGCCGGAACATGAATAATATTTCTTTTAGCTTTTTGCAACACGGTGTTTTTTACCGCTGAATCCCAGGCAAAATCGAGCGCCTCGCTGTCTATTCCGGCAAGATCTCCGATCACTAAATCAATCTCTTCGACTGAATGGGCATGATTTTCCTTCACTTTCTCTTCAGCCGTTTCTACGATGCTCATTACAATAGAAAGCTCATGCATAACGATGGGGTTTTATTTGTTTTGCTTAGAACGAATCACATAAGATCGATAGGCAAGGGCGGCAATAAGAACAGCCCCAATGGTTATTGCAAGCGGCAGAAAATGTTCTGGATTTGCAACGTAATGACCAGGGCTTAATGGATTATAATAACCATGCCCTGGATGGGCAAACAATGCAAGTGGAGTTGATAATATAAAAATACTGATTACAACACGGAAGATCTTGTCCATTTTCTTTCAAGGTTTTGTAACCGAATATCCGATCTATCATTAATTAAAGTGATGATATCTGTCATTGACATTCATGAAATAAATCATCACATAATTAAAGGATAACGGTTAAGCTTGTTTGTTCTTTTTTTTCAAGGTCACCAATCGTTTATCGATTTGACACATTCTAAATAATCTAAAGAATGGATACTGAAACTTCCACCCAACGAAAAACTTACTATGAAGAACTACAAGAGAAAGGATATTCTCGGCGGGATTTCATGAAGTTTTGCACTTTGTTTGCGGCTTACATGGGCTTGCAATCGACAGGAGCAGCACAGGTTGCAGACGCGTTGAAAAAAACACCACGCGTTCCGGTTATCTGGTTGCATTTTCAAGAGTGTACCTGTTGCAGTGAATCATTCATTCGCTCTTCACACCCAATAGTAGCGGATATCCTTCTAGACAAACTCTCTTTGGACTACACGGAGACTTTGATGGCCGCAGCAGGACATCAGGCTGAAGAAACCATGCAGAATACGATGAAGGAATATTATGGTGAATACATTTTATGCGTTGAGGGATCGGTGCCTTTAGCAGGGGATGGGGAGTATTGCTGTATCGGTGGAAAATCTGCATTGAATATTTTAGAAGAAGCGGCAGAAGGGGCTAAAGCAATCATCGCATGGGGTAGTTGCGCTTGCAATGGATGTGTGCAAGCTGCCAAACCTAATCCAACAAAAGCCACCCCCGTTCATAAGATCATTAAAGGAAAACCCATTGTGAAAGTGCCCGGCTGCCCTCCCATTGGAGAAGTAATGGCTGGAACAATCGTTCACTTAATCACCTTTGGAACGTTACCAGAACTCGATAGCATTGGCCGTCCTAAAGCATTCTATTCCAAACGGATTCACGACAGTTGTTATCGAAGACCGTATTACGACGCCGGTTTGTTTGTTGAAACCTTTGATGATGAAAATGCAAAACGTGGTTACTGCCTGTATAAAGTAGGGTGTAAAGGACCAAGTACCTATAATTCTTGCGGCATCATCAAATGGAACAATGGTGTGAGCTATCCTATTCAATCCGGACATGGATGCTTTGGGTGTACCGAGGAAAACTATTGGGACAATGGTCCTATCTATAAACGACTGGCCAACTTCCCCGGATTTGGTATTGAAACCTCGGCTGATAAGGTGGGCATGGTAGCCTTGGGTGTTACTGCCGCAGGCATTGCCGCACACGCTGTGGCAACGAACCTCCGTAAACAT
>JAHEMS010000415.1 GCA_024643595.1 Bacteroidota bacterium | reverse complement strand
GATAATGGTGTTTTTGATTTCATCAATATTCACATAGTTACCACTTGTCTTGATGTTAAATGATTTCGTACCTGCATTCACGTTGCCTCCGGGAATGTTGGCGATTTCGCTTTGAAGACTTCCGATTACAGCTGCCAGCGGTATTCGCATTTGCGCCATTTTATCGAGTTTTAGATCCACCCGCACAATGCGATCGGGCAGACCGTGAATTTTAACTTTCTTCAACTGCTTAATTTTCTCAAGCTGGTCCCGTAAATCTTCAGCAAAGTATTCCAGTTTGTCGCGCGAGGCGTTTTCAGAAACGAGCGCTATCTGTATTACATTCACATCCGATGGAGTCACCTTGCGTACTTCAATGCTGGCGATATTTTGAGGAAGTTCTCCTCGTAAGGCATTTACTTCACGCACCAGTTCGGAATATTTCTCCTCTACATCGCTTTCATATTTATATTCTACAAATAATACGGCTACGCCATCACTGATGGATGTTTTAATTTCTTTGATGTTTTCTAGTTCTGAAATTTTTCTTTCGAGCGGCTCCGCCACCAATTCCTCCATGTCCTTGGGACTCGTGCCTGGATACACCACCACGATGGGATATTGCGGGGGATTTAATTCTGGGTCTTCGGAGCGAGGCATATTTAAAATAGTAGTTACCCCAAGTGCGATGATCATTAAAAATATCACCAAGGTGAACTGATAATTTTTTACCGCGTAGTCTGATATTTTCATATTGTTTGTAGGTCGTTAATAAAGAGCATACCCGATGTTTATTCAATAATTTGTATAGCGGAACCTTCTTTGAGATAGGCGCTTCCGCTGATAATAAGTTTTTTTGCGTTTTGTAATCCCGATAAAATAATGACCTGTTCTTTTTCAATTCCACCAATAACTACGGGTACTTGGTGTGCCACTTTGTTGTCATCAGTGATAAATACATAACCCGATTGGGCGTCACCATCCAACAATGCTTCATACGGAATTTTCCATACAAGTTGTGTACGTGATGTCTGTATGGTAGCCTTTCCAAATAATCCACTCGCCAGGCCTGAAGCGGAAGACCGAAGGGTAAGTTCAACCATAAAGGCACCATTCATGGCATCGGCTGCTTCGGATTTACGCGTTACGGTTGCTTCATAGCGGCGTCCTTGAAGGGCTTCGATGGACACCGTTGCGTGATCTCCCAGATTAATTAAGGACCATTCATGGTCGCTAACACCTGTCCTCAAAATCCATTTCCCCTGCCCGGCACCGTTGGTCTGGAATACGGGCGTACCCGATGAAATCACTTGGCCTTCGTTGGCCATTTTATGAAGTACAAAGCCATTTGAAACGGAGCGAATCTCCGAATAAGATCGATTGAAATTAGCTGCTTCGAGTTGGCGAGAAGATACCTCCAACCCGGTGCGTGCATTCTGAAATTGTTCTAACGTAGCCACACTGTCTTTGTATAAATTTTCAACACGAGCATAATCACGCTTTGCTTTTTCGAATGACAATCGGGCCTGGGCCACTTGCGCATCAATCTCGGTAAGATTAAGGGTTGCCAGCAGTTGTCCTTTGTGAATGGCATCTCCTTCTTTGACAAACATCTTTTCAATGATACCCCCGGTTTTAAAGGCGAGATAGGTTTCATCATCGGTAGTAAACAGACCTGCCGTTGGAATGATGGGCTGAAGTTCTTCTTGCTTTATTGCAAGCACGCGCACGGGGATCACCTCCGATGGATGCGCGGAAGGTTCATTTTTTCCGTTACTGCTCTTGCAGGACTGGTTCAATATGCCAACGGCAAAAATGATCAGGAGAGAGACTAACTTCATACGGTTGATTTTATATTTCATGATCTTTAAACGTATTGCTTTTCAACTTTTGCTTTATTCTAATTCTAATTCATATCCTGCGGTTTCTCTTTCCAGATTGGCTTCCGCGATGAGTACACGATATTGATTGAGCGTGACAAGGAGTTGGGCACTGGTCAGTTGATTCCGCGCGTCGACCGCTTCGATAAATGAGTTGACTCCTTCTTTATACCCTTTTTCAATCAGGCGCTGGTAGCTCTGAGCGGCTTCAAGTTGTTTTTGTGCTGATTGATAATTTTGCCAGGCACTCACCAATGCGTTTTTAGTAACCTGCGTGCTCATACTGAGTTGACGGTTTATTTGATTGATAGAAAGTTCTGTGTTTTTTATGTCGAGTAGTGATTGTGATATTTTGTGACGGTTGTTGAATCCTGCGAAAAGAGGAATCTCCAGTTGAAGACCGATCAGGTAATAGTTGGCGTTATGATTGTACTTCAGATTCTCAGCCTGGGCACCCATATCCACAAACCCGTTGATTTTAGGTGACCAGAATAATTTATTCATGCTCAGTATATTTTTATTCAGTTCTTTTAGGGTTTCAATCTGCATAAGTTCTTCCCGTTTTGTTACCGACACCGGCTCGGTAATGAAGCGTGAGGCATTCATCAAATCTTCTTCGGCCGAATAGTTGGTGGATATCACTTCCTCCAGATCGCGGTTCAATAAAAAGTTAATGTAAAGCTGGGTATTCTCTACCTGTCGTTCAGCATCCACCAGTTGTGCACGGATGTTTCCGATTTCACTTTCGGAGCGTAACACATAGGCCGGCAGTCCCCTGCCATTGACCAGCAATGATTCGTTTACCCGTTTACCTTCCAATGCGCGGGTGAGCGCGCTTCGATAAATAGAAACTCCTTCAAGCGCACCGAGATAATTGAAGTAGGCAACCTTGATGTTTCTGATTAGTTCACGCTTATAAACCGTTACTTCAAATTCCTGAAGTAAGGTTTGTTGCTGTTTGATCTTGCGGTTGTAGATTAAGTCGGTATTCACCAGGGGCATCGAAGCACGGGCTCGGACATCATAGAAATTTTTAGGGAAGAAGTTTTGATTTACGTTTTCGATTTGAGGGAAGTTATCACTGCCCGTCAATTGATTGAGTGTGTTGTAAACCGGGTTGAGTAGGTCGCCTACCGGAAACGAGATGCTTCGACCACCATCGCCATTAGTATAGTTGCCCAGCAATGCGAGGGAAGGCGAAAACATACCATTTGCGATTTTTAATGAGAGCATCGCTTTTTCAAGGCTGATGTTTTTTTGCTGAAGCACGATATTGTTTTTCAAACCCAAGTCAATGTATTCATCCAACACGGACTGTGCATGGACTGTACTCATGAGTAATATGCTCGATAAGGTAAGCGACAGTATTGTTTTTGTAAATAGTGTTCTCATACTAAACGGTGTTAAGTATAACGTCAAAAAATTTTATGTTTTGAGTTTCTCCAAAGTCGCTACGAAGGTTTCATAGGAAGCGCTGATCAACTGATCAAGGTCCATTTGGTTGGCCCTGGCAATGGCAACATGTCCTAAATGCCCGCTTGTTCTGAGCGTACACATCCCATGCATTGTGCTCCAGATGGAGAAAGAAAGCATGGTTTTATCGAGGTCTTCGAAATACCCTACTTCCTGGCATTCGCCAACTGTTTTTAACAAAATATCAAAAGCCCGGTCTCCTTCATCCCAGTCCTCAAAGCAGTTCGCCACATGCTTCAATGGCTCTTCCATCACAAACAAGAGCTTATAGATTTCAGGATTTTGCATGGCAAACTGAATGTAGGCTCGGCCCATGCCTTTCAATCTTTCAAATGGATGACTAATATGATTTAGCACCTCAAAATGGCTGACCAGGAGTTTGAATCCCTCGCGATGTAAGGCGTGAACGATTTCATTCTTGTCCTTATAGTAGAGGTAAATGGTAGCCGGTGAA
>JAHEMS010000036.1 GCA_024643595.1 Bacteroidota bacterium | reverse complement strand
GCACTCGTTCATAAGGTAAAACAGGTAGAGGTCAATGAGGAAGAGATTGATTCTTTCTTACCTGAAGTGTATCATGAATTGAAAGACTTGAGCAAAGAAGATATTATCAAGCGCTTTGCTTCGATCGAGTTCAATCGCTTTCTTGAGTATTATCGAGATGCAAAGGATTTAAACAAATCTGATGGGAAGACGAGATCTTATGAACGTAGCGATGATAGTGATGAGTTTATTTCGGGCGATCGTATCTTCATTAATGTTGGTAAGATGGATGATCTTGAAAAAGGTACCTTACTGGGATTGATTTGTGACTTTGGTGAAGTGACCAGAGAGGCCGTAGGAAAGATAGACTTGAAAGGCGCCTATTCATTCTTTGAAGTTGATAAGAAGTACACCGAACAAATTATGAAGGGATTTGAAGGTGTTGAAGTGCGCGGGCGAAAGGTGAGGTTAGAGTTATCTGGTCCGCATAAGGAAAAATATTCTGAGAAAAAGAAAGAACGGTTCTACGGTTCAAAGAAAAGTGAAGGGGCGGGAAGAAGAGAGCGATCAGGAAGAAGTGAGGGATCGGGCAGATCGGGCAGAGGAGACAGATCAGGACGAAAAAGATATTAGGAATTTCAGTTTATTTTCTCTGGATATTAAATTAAAACCAGAGATTGTCAAATTGGTTTGAATTGTTCAAAGGCTTCTTTACAGGTGTTGCAGTAATAAATTGCTCGGCAAAGGGTAGGGCCAAATGGGTTTTTTAATTCTGTATTGGATTCATTGCATCGTGGACATATTGCTGTTTCTAATATTTCCAGATCAGTGAATATCTGGGTAGAAGGTGGGGGGGCCAACCCGAATTTTTTTAACGATAGTTTTCCTCTTTCGGTTATCCGATCTGAACTCCAGGGTTTTCGGAAGGTGATCGTTACTTCAATATTTTCAATTTCCTTTTTTTTTAGAACTGCCTCAACCTCAGCTTTCATATAATCGATGGCAGGACAACCGACAAAAGTTGGGGTCATTTCTATGATCACCTTTTTTCCCTTGATAATGACATCAGTAATAACACCTAAGTCGACCAGTGAGATGGCTGGTATTTCAGGATCTTTCACCTCCTCGAGCCACACATATATTTCTTGCACGGTGGGCTTCATTCAAGGATAGGTTATTTCAAATGATCCTGGGATAATTTGATTGATATGATGCTTCAGATGCTTCACGTAATCTTCGGCTAACCATTGGATGGAATGAAGGGACGATATTTCTTTCCCGGTGTTACAGGTTCGATCATGATTTTCTGTCGGCATTTCCCGTAGAATGGATGTAATTCGTTCATTCAAAAGTCTCCATAACTCGATTACCTCTTCATCCTTCATGTCTTGATAAGCGTTAGCTTTTACCCAAAAATCCTGATCATAAACAATATGCGGATCCTCATCATATTGTCCAACTACAAATCTTCTTAAATTGTTTTGTGCTGAGTCGATTAAGTGGCCAAGCACTTCTTTTTTACTCCACTTGTTTGTAGATGGCTTGGCATTAAATGCAACCGTGTTAATGGCTCTAATTTTAGTTGAGATATTCGTTACAATACTTTCCAGCTCTGTTATATTTTTTTCCATCACCATTCCGTTGTTGGATCTATTCTGAAGACTTCACTCATTTCATCCAATAATGGCTGAAGGTGTTCACTGTGTTTTCCCGTTCTTCCACCAATCACGGGCTGGATAAGATCGATATCAGGAAAAGTAAGCCTTGTTTGAGAAATTATTTTTTGAATTTGTGTTAGCCACTTTTCTTTTATTTTTTGTTCTCCTTCGAAGATTCCGCTGGCAATGATTTCTTTTTCATAGGGAGATTCTTCAAAAATCCCAAGGGCAAATGGGAGTGCGTACAGGAGCGATTTCTGGAGTCGTTCAATACTCTCATCAGTAGCTGATCCCAATTGTTTTATCCAGGTATTAGCATGCAGAGTGTGGTACCTTAATTCTCCGCGTATCTTAATGGCTAATTGAGACAATGGCAAATACGATGACCTGGTAAGTGCTTCATAGCGAATGGCCTGAGCGGTATCAAACATAAAATGGCGTATCAGGCTGAAATCGTACTCCTTGTTCGGTAATTCTGTCAATACACAATTATGAAACTGAGTTGAGTTGCGGGTAAACGCAATTGTGTCAGGATCACTTTCTCCCAATTGATGGAGTAGATTGTAAAGTGCCAGGCTTTGACCAATGGTGTCTTGAGCCATTGATGAGAAAGCGATATCTTCCTCCAACAATGGACCCATTCCAGTCCATTCTGAATTGCGATGTCCCTGGATGAGTTGATCATCGGCCATTTTGTAAAGAAGTTCCTTCAATGCAATCTCACTCATGATACTATTTTTCTTTTTCTAAAAATGCTTTCAGTTTACTACCGCCTTTGTAATCCGAGGCATCCCTGAATT
This sequence comes from Bacteroidota bacterium, assembly GCA_024643595.1. Taxonomy (GTDB): domain Bacteria; phylum Bacteroidota; class Bacteroidia; order Cytophagales; family Cyclobacteriaceae; genus ELB16-189. Next base: position 11,882 of record JAHEMS010000036.1, on the reverse strand, counting down.
TTTTTTCAGGCAGCGTGACCCAAAGATCTTTTTCCTCCTGGGTTGTAAATCTGATTTTATCTGACTGGATAGCCCAGATATTGAATACCGTCTTCCCCTTATTGTATATTGTTTTGGCGATGGCCATCGCTTCGGTTGGATTTGATGCAGCTACATGGCCTTGGTGAACATGCTGCTTCCCACGTTTTATCAGATGATATATTTCGAATGTAGTTTTCTCATTCAATGATTCTTTTGCATCAGGAATTAATTCATAAGCATTATTTTCTCCCTCAGTCATAGGGGAGACATAAACTTCGCGAGTATCTACCACATATAGGGATGTACAAGTAAACCTTCGGGTGAAAGCTTCTTTGGCCAGAATATATGCCATTTCCAAATTGGGCGCATGCACAATACCTTCATGCTGGAAAGGCTTACCTTCTTTTGGCTCAACAAAAACCTCGAATGTGCCGAACTGATCCAATGGAATTTTAGGACTAATAATATCTTCCTGTTCAATTTTTGGAAGTCGTATTACCCGAGGATCAAGCGAATTCAATTATTAATATTTAAGATATCCAAGTAAAAACTGATCTACCAGCTAGGCTAATGGAACTACATAAACTGCCTGAGGAGATTTCAACGCTTCACGTACCCATCTCCCTCGTTCTTCTGCTATTCTTCTCACTTCCAGCCTTTCCTTATTGCAAGGCCCATCACCATTAATAACCCGCTTAAATTCTTCCCAATCAGGTTCCGTATACTCCCACCGACCAGTTTCTGGATTCTTGCCTAATTTTGGATCTGGAATAGTAAAACCCAATTCCCATATTTTAGGAACATACATATCCAAAAACTGGTTACGCATATCATCATTGGTGCCCATTTTAACTTTCCACCGCATTAATACATCCGTATGTATTGAAATTTTGTCAGAGGGACCAAAGAAATGCATCATCGGAGGCCACCATCGGTTGAGTGCTTCCTGAAACATGTCTTTTTGAATTTGAGTACCTGAGGCCAAATGGATTACACAATGATGTCCATATTTCAAGTGAAAGGATTCTTCGGCACAAATCCGGTCAAGCGCCCGGCAGTATGGGCCGTAGCTTCCCTTCGCATTCGCCAACTGATTAACTATCGCGCCGGCATCTACCAGCCAGGAAATAAAACAACAGTCGGCCCAGGTATAAGTTGGGTAATTGAATACGTTGGAATATTTTGATTTTCCAGATATCAGGTCATCGATCATTTTTTCACGCGATTTACCCAATGTTTCAGCAGCACTGTAAAGGAGTTGGGCATGACCAACTTCATCCTGTACTTTCGCCATCAAGGCCATCTTTCTTTTAAAACCTGGCGCCCTGGTTATCCATGTTCCTTCTGGTAATGCACCAATAATTTCGCTGTGAGCGTGTTGCTCAATCATTCTGATTAACTGCTTTCGATATAATGCGGGCATCCAATCGGAAGGTTCAATTTTTTCTCCCCGATCAATTCTGCTTTCAAATTCAGCGAGTCTTTTAGGGTCTTCTTGCTGAATGCTGTCTGTTTTTATCCCTTCAAAAGTATTTCCGCCTCCGTACATAATGAGTTATTATTACCTAACAATCGTTTGCAAATATAACATCATGGGATAAGAATGGGTAATCCCTAAGGGCAAAAAACTTTCGGGAGATTGGACCTTATATTTTCCTCAAACCATTAACCAGCATGTCGGCTAATTGTTGACCAAGATTTTGTGGGTCAATTTTACTTGCCGGATCATACCACATTGGCATCCAATTCAGCGAAGAGAATAGGGTCATGACCGCTAATTTTTTATCAATGGTCTCCTTGAACTCTCCGTTACGAGTGCCTTCTTCGATAATGGTCTTAAAACGATTGATATAATTAATTCGCAGTAACAAGAATTCTCTTAAAAAGGGTTGACTTAGGTGACGATGCTCGTTCATAAAAACTGCAGAAGCAGTTAAGTCTTTGGCCATCACTTGGATGTGTCCAATAATTCCCAATTTGAGTTTTTCTGAAGCTGTTACATTTTTCTTTTCTACTTCCATTAGCGATTTTCTGAATTCAGTCGCCATGTCGAAACACAAGTGTTGAAGTATCTCTTCTTTGGATTTTATGTGGGAGTAGAGACTGGCTGCTTCAATTCCAAGTTTCTGAGCCAGATCGCGCATTGAAGATGCTGCATATCCTTTTTCACGAAATAGTTCAGCGGCACTTCTTATTACTTGTTCTTTACGGGTAAGATTAACTGCTGCTTCCATTTTCACTTAAATCGTTGGGCTAAGTTAATTAATTAAATTTGATAAAATTCAAATCTTAAATAAAATGAAATTCGGAACGGTGAAGGAATATTTTTATAAACTGAATAATACCGGATACCAGCTTATGATGATTCCGCTGATCATTTTCATAATTTACTATTCACAACCGATTATTGATCTTTCTGAGCTTGTTATTCTAAATCAAGAAGTCTCGCGGATCTTAGTTATTTTCTTTAGTGGGTTGAGCCTGCTTGTGTTAATAACTGTTCAAATCGTTACGAGGCAGAGGGCTAATAAAATAGCTACCGAAGTCGGCTTAGGCATTAAACTGGAGAAGCTTGGCGATGTTCTTAAAAAAAAGATGGGGGTTCTATCGACCACAATATTATTTATGCCCCTGATGTTACTCATAACCAATGAAAGTTACTTTAGTGTCGCTTTCGGCATTTTATCACTTTGGTACTTTGTTCAATGGCCGACTACTGGACGAGTTTGCCGGCTTTTAAAGCTCAGAGGAGACGAGCGAGAAATGGTGATCACCAAGGGTGATGCTTTTCAGTAAATAAATCGGCCTAAAACGCAGGTTGATTTATTTACTTTATTGTAGTGTCTTATTTTTAGAAGGATACTCCGAAACTGAATGCGTTCAATTTAGGGCCTTTGTTTTCGATGAAGAGTTCATTAAGATCATAATTGAAAAACAGATCAACGTCCTTAAACCCTATTTGAGTTCGAAGCCCATAGCGAATATTATTCAAGTAGAAATTGTCATGGTCTTTTGGTTTGCGAACATCACCATTTTCTTCAAATTTTTGTTTTGAATAGCTGTCTATTCTGTATCCAATATATGGACCAACGCCAATACGAAAGGAGTCAGAGTTATGTCCATCAAATATGCTGGGTTTTCGCCGATTACCACCGAAATCAATCATGGGCACGAGCGATGCGTTTAAGTAAGTGGCTGTTAGCTTGCTTTTTTCAAATTGTAAATCCCGCGAATCCAAAGAAAATATAACAGCGTTGTCATCTTTGGACATTTGAGTTTGTTTATTTTGAAATTTGAAATTGTACCAACTTACGCCCAAACTCCATTCCAGGTAAAATTTATTGGCCATCCTTGTTCGTTGAACAGAGTTGAAACCAACATACCAGGAACCCCATGGTTTTACAGTATACAGGCTGTTATTCTGATCAGGAAATCCATTGCCTGTCACATAGTTGTTCATTCCCAGGTCGAAGTTGAAGGATTGATAGGTATTTCTGTGATGCGAACGATTATGGCGGTGATCCCGTTCAATCCAATCTTCATCCTCAGATTTGTCCTGCTCCGATTCTTGTGTAACTGTTAGGGTTTCTACTGAATCTTTTTTCAGATATTCACGAGAAGAATGAAGGCTGGCGCTCGTATCTTTTTGCTCTAGTTTGACAATAAGGTCATTCATTAATACCTGGAAGTCATAATTTTTAAGTGTTTCCAGATCCTTCTTATCATGAATGGTAAATGTTATTCTGCTGGATTCTCCTACTTTTATGATAACCGTATCAGCCGCTTTGGTTTGTGCTTGAATATAACTCGCTGAAAAAATTAGGATGTGTATGATGCTTAATTTCGTTTTCATGTTATTAATTTCGTTTTAGTCTATCTTTTCTAAAGTCAAGGGCGAATAATTGATTTTTTGTTTCGCGAATAACACCCAGATCAGAATCTCCGTTTTTTACTTCCCTCGCCACTTCAAGTAGTTTTTTTAAACCTGAATTTTCAACAATATCCAAATTGCCTGAAGCAACAGCATTTTTTGAAACCGGTTCTAATCTAAATTCAATGACAATTGGTTTTTCTTCCTTTACTTTTTGAACGATTTGAATAGTCGCTGCGGCAATCTCTCTATCGTCAATATCAGTTACAATCTCGGTATCTCTACTTGCTATATTTTTTTGTTTAGTATATTCTATCCCCTCGTTAGCATCATGACTTTCAATTATTTTTTTACTACTGGCCGCATTAGCACGATGATTAGGTTTTGGAGATTCACTTTCAACTACGGGTTCAGTCGATTTTGCAGCTTGACTTTTATCAGGCACAGCCATATTATTTGTCGTTACAACTTTAGTAGGATCATTACTCGTAGAGTTATCACCCAAGAACCAGCTTCCCATAAGAATTGCAAACAGAACGAAAACTGCTGCCAGCCTCCATGTGATTGCCATTTTATTTTTTTTTGGTAATCCTGATTGAATTTTACCCCAGGCTTCCTCTGAGGGTGAAATATGGTACTCACCGAGTGTATCTTTAAATAATTGGTCGATGCGGTTATTCATATTCAAATTGATTTTTGAATTAAATCCTTTTCTAATCCTGCCAGGTTCTTTTGTAAAGCTGTTCTTGCGCGGCTTAGCTGTGACTTTGAGGTATTTTCTGTTATTCCCAATTGTTCCGCAATTTCCTTGTGCGAATAACCATCTATTGCGTACATATTAAATACGACACGGTATCCTGCCGGAAGCGATTCAATCATCTTCAAGAGGTCTTCCGCCTGCAGATGACTCTCCAGTTTGTCAAAATCAGGTTCGCGGTCAGCAGCTGAAATATCGGTTTCCAGGTACATATTTTTGTTTCTTCTTAAATAGGTTAGCGATTCGTTAACAACTATCTTTTTCATCCAACCTTCAAAACTTCCCTCTCCCTTATATTGACCAATCCGATCCAAAATTTTTGTGAATGCCATGATCAGTACATCTTCCGCTTCCATTTTTTCTCGAATGTATCTGCAGCAAAGGGCATACAGTTTGCCTGAAAATTGGGTATATAATTCTTTTTGAGCCTGCCCGTTTTTTTTCTTGCAGCCCTCAATCAATTCGATATCCTTTGTGCGGTAAACTGTAAATTCCATTCGCTTAAATCCAATAACAAGATGCAATACCTATGGGCAGGGTTGCATCGATTAAAAAATAATGTTTTAATTATTGAGCTTTTCCCGTTTTAGAACGGCATTTGGAATTGCTTTGTAGGCCTTTTTATTTTACTATCAAAGACCATTAAAAAGTTCGAAACTTTCAAGGTATTCAGGAATAATGGGTTTCCATCCCATTTCCTCAATTTTCATGGATAAAGTAGTGGCAGAACGTATTTCACCATGAGTGATAAATGTCATTTTGGGACTATCTTGAAAGTTGCTCAGCCATCGAAGCAATTCACTTTGATCAGCGTGCGCCGAAAGCCCATTGATCACACTTACCTGACATTTAACAGGGACATGCTCCCCAAATATTTTAATGGTGGATTCACCCTCCAGAATTCTTCTACCGCGCGAACCTTCTGCCTGATATCCTGCAAAAAGAACAGTATCACTTTCCTTTCGTAAACGGTGGTATAAATGATGCAATATTCTTCCACCCGTAGCCATGCCACTAGCAGAAATTATAATACAGGACTTCTTTAAATCATTAAGCGCCTTTGAACTTTCTGCTGATAAGCAAAAATGTATCTGAACATCATCGAAAATGCTAATTAATTTTCCGTCATCATGCACGACTTTTATTTTGTGTTGATTTGCGTGGCGCTCATATAAATCAGTAACGTTTATGGCCATGGGGCTGTCTATGTAAATAGGAATTGTTGGGATAAGCTTTTTTTCCATGAGGTGGTGGAAATAATAAATCAATAGCTGGGTACGCCCAACGGCAAAGGCCGGAACAAGAATGACGCCATCACGTTGATAGGCGTCATTGATAATTTTTACCAGGTCTGTTTCAACCTGATTGATAGGGTTGAGCCTGTCTCCGTAGGTCGATTCAACCAGCAATATATCGGCTTCAGTAACTGCTTTTGGTGGATACATTATCGGGTCATCATAGCGTCCAAGGTCGCCTGAGAAAACAATTTTCTTTTTTGTTCCACTTCCTGATAATACTAATTCAGCAATAGCAGATCCAAGAATATGGCCTGCATTATAAAAGATTAAAGATAAGTTGGATAGCAGTTTTACTTCTTTTTCAAACGGAACACTATCAACAAAACCAAAAACATGTTCAGCATCTTCCATGGTAAAAAGAGGCTCAGGTTTACTGTGTCTGGAATACCCACGTTTGAAAGCATAGATTGCCTCTTCTTCCTGCAATTTTGCAGCATCTTTCAGCATAATCCGCATAAGATCTTCGCTGGCCCGGGTGCAAATGATCCGACCATGAAAACCATCTTTTACTAATCTGGGTAAATAGCCAATGTGATCAATATGTGAATGGGTGATAACTACGATGTCGATCGATGCTGGTGGTATGGGTAGCCTGTCCCAATTGCGTAAGCGTAGTTCTTTCTTGCCTTGAAATAACCCACAATCAATCAATACTTTTTTGTTGTCAATTTCAAGAAGGTATTTTGAGCCAGTTACACTGCGCGCGGCACCGAGAAATTTCAATCTTACTTTCATAAAGAGAATTCAGTTATGAAAGATACCAAAAAAGGACTTTGATAGTTGATTTAAACTTAATTTCTATTAATCACTTCCGCGTCTCCGCGATGCGATACTGAACTGACAACTCCCTTTTTAATTTCCAATTTACTGTTGGCAAATACTTTTGCTGATGAGGCCCCCTGGACATCAATGATGGCATGGTTTACTTCAAAATTATAGGCTCTCAATCCACAGGCCCCTGTAAGATTAGCTTCCATAAATTGACCACTACCTTTTAATTCAAGGGTGGAGGCACCGGTTAGGTCAGCTGAAAGATTCTCGGCATAAATATCGCCTTCAGCGTTAACTGCACCGGTCAACTTTATTTCAATATCCTGTTCCCGGAAACCGGAGAACTTAAGGTTTCCGGCACCTTTCATATTCAATTCCTTGAGTTCTGGCATGGTAATCCTGATTTTCACTTTGTTATCCTCAAACAAGTCTTTTTTCCAAAAGAATTTATCATCGTTTTTATATTCGACAACCAGGTTTTTATCATCACGATACACTTTATATCGTTTCTTTTCGATATCTGCCCCTTCCATTTGAACGGAATAAACATCTCCCTGCTCAATTCTCACATCTAAGTATCCTGATAAATCGGCAGAGGTGAAGTCATCCAATCCAAATTGATCATTAATCTCACGAACTTTTCTTTCAGATGGCTCTTCGCAGTTTACACATTCAAAACCATCCTTGGTCATTCTCCAGGTCTTGTTAAAATTCGAGTCTCTGTACCCATCATAATCTCGGTAGTTATTGTCAATCATTCTCCAGGTTGCTTCTTCTACCACAAATAGTGTGTTGTAAGGTATAAACAGATCCATGTCCAGTCGTTGCGCCCTGAATTTGGCATCTTTTTTAAATGTAATGTTTGAGTCGAATGTGATTATACTATCGTTTTGCGTCACGTTGTAATCGATCATACGAGCATTTTCACCCGCCACTTTGCGAGTATTACCTTGCGCTTCAAATCGTTGTACTAGTTTTAACTCATTGCCTTCATAGCCTTTGATAGTGATTGAAGTTACATCATAATCATCAAGTCCCACTTCGTTAACTCTAAAGACTGGAATTTTTCCATTCAGAGGGAAGGTTTTTTCAATTCGGTAATCACCTTCTTCCTTGAAGGCATACACAATTTGAGGAATGCTAAAACTTAATACACCTACGCTAATGAAAAACAATACAAACATTGACCAGCCCATGAGCGGATTAAATATTACTCTTTTTGCAATGATGGAATTACCTATGAGTATAATGAACAAAGCAGGAATAATGGCCATAATAAAGGCAAAGAAAATAGTCCATGTAGGGAAACTGTTTCTAAATGCCTCGAGGGGGAAGCCGATTTCACTTATTGGAATATCCCACCAGGATGGTAGTGCTGACAAGGAAATGAATCCAAATACCAAGCCGGCACCAATGAGAATAAAAATGAACATAGCAAGGCCAGATAGGGTTATTACGATTCCGATAAACATGCGTAGTACGTCGATGCTAACTTTAAATACAGGTCCAAGCACTTTCGCCACACCATTGATAATCATGGCGATAAGACGAAAGGGGAATAGAACTATTTTTGTTAACACGCTTTCTTCTTGATCTTCTTTTTCATTAAGGCCTTTCTTAACGGAGGATTCAATATTTGAAAGAGTAACTGGTTCGCCCTGCATTTTCATCTTTTCTGTAATGGTCTTTGCTTCGGGCAAAGCGATCCACATGATAATATAAACCAGAAGGCCTAAACCTCCGAATATGGCAAAGATTACAAACAGAACTCTGATCATGGCGATATCAACGCCAAAGAAGGCCGCCACACCACTGGCCACTCCACCGATCACTTTCTTTTCGCTGTCGCGATACATTTTCTTTACTGAGGCTTCTTCGACCAATTCCTCAGAAGCAGGTAGTGCAATCCATAAAATAATGTAGACGATGAGAAGACTTCCATAACTTCCTAAAACAAGTAATGCGAACAGTAATCGGGGCCATACCGGATCAATATTAAAATAGTGGGCCAATCCAGCACAGACACCTCCTGCTATTTTTCGTTTTTGATCTCTGAAAAGTTTTTTGGATGCTTCCCGTGCATTCCCTGAAGACTGACTTTTACTCTTACTATCTTCTGAAGCAAATTCATTGGATACCAATTCCTGTTCTTCGGCTGCCTTAAAGTCATTTACGCTACCCATGGTGGCAATCAGGCTATTCACATCTTCCGCCGTGATTACCTGTTTACCTTCATTAAGTTTAGCCAAAAATATTTCAGCAATTCTACTCTCAATGTCAATAAGAATTTCACTGCTGTCTTCAAAAGAAGCAAAGTAGCGTTTAATAGAATCAAGGTATTTGCGAAGAGTTTCGTACCCGTCTTCCTCAATGTGAAAGATGATGCCGCTGATGTTGATACTGATATTTTTTTTCATATTCGAACGATCGTTATGAGCAGGGTTAGTAAGTTAGCTATTGGATTTTGATATGATCATTTGTGTTGAGTGAACAAGGTCTTCCCAGGTTTCGCTTAACCCTTTCAGAAATTTATCACCTTCGTCTGTCAATTTATAATATTTCCGGGGTGGCCCCGATTTTGATTCCACCCATTTGTATTCCAACAATCCCGCATTTTTTAATCGGGTGAGAAGTGGATACAAGGTGCCTTCTACCACAATCATTTTGGCTGCTGTTAATTCATCCAGCATGTCTGAAGCATACACTTCACCGCGTGAAATTATATGCAGGATGCAATACTCCAATATGCCTTTTCTCATCTGTACTTGTGTGTTTTCAAGATTCATACATCCATTTGTTAAGATCCGATCTCATGTGATTATACGTGAAAGTACTATGTATGGCCAAGTACTGGATGGATAAATAATCAAATTTTTTATAAATACTTGATATACAAGTATTTAAAAATTAATAATTAACTATATATTTTTAATAAGCCGATTCAAAGGCTCCTCCAAAGAATACCAAAGACCAATTGAAATGAGGTTTATTAAAAAAAATGTAAGCAAGAAATCATTTGGCAAATAGCTATTTATGAAGGAATAAATCACCCCCAGATGGATCAGGTAAAAAGTATAGGAAGATTTACCTAACATTAAAAAAAGCGATGAACTAAGGATTTTTTTAACTAGTGTCTGTTCAGTTATAAGTCCATAAAAAAAGACAATAATCCCAGCGGGAAGAAGAAAATTACTTGTTATTATTTTCTGAATGGTAGACAAGAAAGTCTTGTCTGACATGTTTAATGAGGTCATCAGTATGACAAGGAAAATCATCAACGTTCCACCTGTGCAGGTAAAAAAAATGCCTTGCTTTTCTTGCTTGAATTTGGATTGAAATAAAATAACAAGACTCGCTCCCATAAAAAATTCAATACATCTCCCTGGAAAGGTATAGGTAAACAAAAATGAATAACTACTGAAAAATCCATAAAAGTTAACATCCGAAAATGTAACCACCAGAAGAAGACCGATTGTAAAGAATATACCAGTGAAGAAAAAGATCGACCATTTACTTTTTCGGAAACCAATAAACAACAACGGAGCGGAAAAATAAAAGCATTCCTCGACTGTCAAACTCCAGCCTTGCGCGATCAAAGTAAATTTAAAATCATCAAAAAACCCCTTCAGAAAAGTTATGTTCATGATATAGGTAAACATGGGATGTTGACCTTCACGGTTTTGCAGGATGAGAATAATAAGGGTGAAAGAGGTGAGTATAAAATACATGGGATAAACCCTGGCAATTCTGTTTTGAATGTATTTTCTTATCCATGAACCATTTAGGACCGATGAATCATAATAACGGAGTGTTATAAGAAATCCACTGAGCACAAAAAATATACTCACACCAATATGAAATTGGTTAACCAATTGATGAATAAAATTACCAAAGCGTTCTGCTGTAAATGGATTGGTGTGATTAACATAAACCAGATAAGCGGCAATTGCCCTAATACCTGTCAAAGCAGGAAAAATGCGCTGTGATTTTTCCATATCCATACTTTGTGAAGAACGTTGGAAAAAATATAATTACAAAATACATCTTTCATATGCTTAATTGTGAGAAACGAAATAATGTTACCAAATGCTTTTATTTAATATTAATCATTCAGGTGTATTATCGTATTTTTGAGACTGGAAATTATTATGGATAAATCTATTTCTTGGGAGATTATTTCTAACCGATTTATTCGTTTTAAAAGTGACGCAAAATTGATAAAAATTAGGCGAGTTATCTGTTGGACTGCGCTTTTCATTTTATCCACGTTTCCTTTAGCTACTGCTCAGTATCAAAATGAATGGATAAATTTTAGCCAGCAATACTTTAAAATTCAGACTGCTAAAAATGGTATTTATCGATTGACCTATTCAGACCTGCAAAATGCGGGTGTCCCGGTTGGTTCGATTGACCCACGGTTGATTCAGATTTTTCACCGCGGTAAGGAGCAATCGATTTCAGTGGAGGGTCAATCGGATGCTTCACTTGACCCTTCAGATTACATTGAATTTTATGGACAAGTCAATGACGGAACGCTTGACAAACGTTTGTATAAACCGAGCACTGCTCAGCCGCATGATTTATATAATTTATTCAGTGACACTACCTCTTATTTTCTAACCTGGAACCTTGGCGCTACACCAGGTAAGAGAATTACTACTTTCGATGAAGTAAATGTTGATAACCTTCCTAAAGAAGTATTCCATTTAGATCAACGCCTTATTATTAACAGTACCCAGTATTCTGGAGGATTTACGGAAAGTGATTATCTTCAATACACATATTTTGATACCGGTGAAGGATGGACGGGCAATTCAATCAGCCAGGGGCAGTCCATAGATTATAACCTTGATCAAATTATTAATATTGAAACAATTTCGGGAAATCCTGAAATGGAATTACTTATCGTTGGTCGGGATGAACAACCTCATACCTTTGAAATATTTGTTGGACCAACCATCAGTTCATTACGATCTGTAAGTGCTCAAACATTTGACGGATATGCAACTAATAAGGTGGTCCTTCCTCTAACCTGGAGCGATATTAGTGTTGATGGAAAAATAGTGGTTAGACTAACGGCAGCAACGGCAATAAACAATCGTCCACAGCTTAGTGTATCCTATGTGAAGTTGACGTTCCAACAAAAATTTCAAGCTAATGGATT
>JAHEMS010000035.1 GCA_024643595.1 Bacteroidota bacterium | reverse complement strand
CTCTAGAAATCCACGATCTACTGTCGGTACCGTAACTGAGATTTATGATTTTATGCGATTACTTTTTGCACGGGCCGGAGAAGCGTATTCCTATTTAAGTGGGGAGCGTATGGTTCGGCAGTCAGACGATCAGATTTTGGATTCGATCATCAATAATTACCTGGGAAGAAAATTGACCGTATTGGCGCCAGTGGTAAAAGGAAGAAAAGGCCACTACCGGGAGTTGTTTGTGCAAATCCGAAAACAGGGTTATACCAAGGTGCGCGTGGATGGATCGATGATGGAGATCACAGCCAAGATGCAATTGGATCGATTTAAAATCCACGATATTGAAGTAGTCATTGACCGTGTTGTGCCGGACGCTAAAGATCGGCATCGTATTGGTCAGTCAATCAATGCCGCCATGAAGGAAGGGAAGGGGGTGATTATGATCATGGATGAAAATGGAAAAGTAAATCACTTCTCACGGTTTTTGATGGATCCGAAAACGGGACTATCCTATGACGAACCTGCGCCCAATAATTTTTCTTTCAACTCACCGTATGGAGCATGTCCTACCTGCGCTGGATTGGGAGCGATTGAAGAAATCACAGAAGATTCTATTATTCCGGATAAGAAATTAAGTATTAGTCGAGGTGGGATTTTACCATTAGGTGAATACCGTGACATTTGGATTTTTAAAAAGATTGAAGCCATTCTTAAGAAATACAAACTCGCATTAACTACCCCTATTAAAGATATTTCCAAGGAAGCTTTGAGGGTATTATTGTATGGTGATGATGAGCCGGTAGCAGTAGCTTCAGTAAAATATCCCGGCACAGAGTGGAACACAAAATTTGAGGGGATCATTAATTTCTTGCAAAAACAAAAAGACGAAGGCACGGAGGCTATGCGCAAATGGGTCGATGATTTCACGGTCATCAGAACATGTCCTGACTGTGACGGAGCACGGCTCAAAAAAGAATCTCTTCACTTTAAGATTGACGACAAAAATATTTCTCAACTGGCAGAGTTGAATATCACAGATTTAAAAAAATGGTTTGATGGATTGGAGAACCGGATCAGCGAAAAACAAAACATTATTGCGACAGAGGTGCTGAAAGAAATTCGTAAACGGATTGGTTTTTTGTTGGATGTAGGATTGGACTATCTGCATCTCAACCGGCCATTGCGGACATTAAGTGGAGGAGAAGCGCAACGAATACGCCTCGCCACTCAAATAGGAACCCAGCTGGTAGGAGTACTTTATATTCTGGACGAGCCAAGCATCGGTTTGCATGCCCGCGACAATGCGAAACTGATTAAGGCCCTCAAAGACTTGCGTGATTTAGGAAATTCTGTAATTGTAGTTGAACACGACAAGGAGATGATGCTTGAATCGGATTATATCATCGATATAGGTCCAGGCGCTGGAAGACATGGGGGTGTGGTAGTTGCTCAGGGAGATCCGGAAACATTTTTGAGAAGCAACAGCACCACAGCAAATTACCTCAGCGGCAAACGGATCATCCCCTATCTGAAGGAAAGAAGAAAAGGAAATGGTGAAACACTTTCCCTCACTGGCGCTACCGGAAATAATCTTAAAAATATTGATCTCGAAATTCCGTTGGGAACATTTACGGCCATTACCGGCGTTTCAGGTAGCGGAAAATCAACGCTTATACACGAAACACTTTTTCCAATTTTAAATCAGCACTTTTTTAATTCGCGAACAGCACCTCTTCCTTACAAAAAAATAGAAGGACTCAAGTTAGTTGATAAAGTAATTGAAGTTGATCAATCACCAATAGGTCGAACGCCCCGTTCAAACCCGGCAACATATACCGGTGTTTTTACAGACATTCGCGATCTGTTTTCACAAATGCCGGAATCAAAAATCCGAGGTTATAAAACCGGTCGTTTTTCTTTTAATGTTAAAGGTGGACGCTGTGAAACATGTGAGGGGGCAGGACTCCGATTAATTGAAATGGAATTTTTACCTGATGTACATGTTCCCTGCGAAACATGTAAGGGCAAGCGATATAATCGCGAAACACTGGAAGTGAGATTCAAAGGGAAGTCAATTTCAGATGTGCTTGATATGACCGTAGAAGAGGCAGTAAGTTTCTTTGAAAATCAACCTCGTATTCTCAGAAAAATTCAAACGCTAAGTGAAGTAGGATTAGGCTACATTTCATTAGGTCAGCATGCTACCACATTATCAGGAGGAGAAGCTCAGCGGGTAAAGTTGGCTACTGAACTTTCCAAGCGGGATACTGGCCAAACATTATATATACTGGATGAACCCACTACAGGCTTACATTTTCAGGACATCAGCCATTTGCTGGATGTTCTCCAGAAGTTGGTTAACAAGGGGAACACTGTGTTGGTGATTGAGCATAACATGGATGTGATCAAATCCGCCGATTATATTGTTGATCTTGGACCTGAAGGAGGTGCCGGTGGTGGGCGTATTATAGCTAAAGGCAAACCAGAGGAAGTATCGAAAAACCCAGCTAGCTTTACTGGCAAATTTTTGAAGTCGGAACTAAAGTAGACGGAAAGAAAAGTAGGCAACCCGTCTGTGTAAGAAAATTAAAATCGCCATAGGGATTCATTACTTTTGATCCGGTATGTTAAGAAACAAACAGCGACTTTATTGGACTTTGCAGCTCGGCGGCTGGACACTATATGGAGTTGTTCAGATTGCCGCGAGTGTAATTGCTGCAGCGAGCGGCTCAGTAAGTTGGCAGCGTATTCTCTTTCTCGTTTATGAAGCCTTTTTTTGCCTCATTATTTCACATGGATATCGCAATTTCATTAACCAATGGAGATGGCTTGGTTTGAGTATGCCCCGGCTTATTCCAAGGGTTTTGCTCAGCTCCATGGTATTAGGCTTATTGATGTATTTTTTACGAATACCAGCATCCATACCGTTGGGGATATTTAATCAGGAGAAAGTTTTGGATGTTTTCAATTTGGTAGGGCAGTCATTTTACTATGGTATTTTATTTTTTCTTTGGTCAGTATTTTACTTTATCTATAATTATTTCCAGCGTTATAACACTTCACTCAAACTCGAAGCATCGGTTAAGGAAATTGAATTGAACAATTTAAAATCACAGCTTAACCCTCACTTCATTTTTAATGCACTCAATAGCATTCGCGCACTGGTTGATGAAAATCCTGAAAAGTCTAAAATGGCAATCAATCAACTTTCCAATATTCTTCGTGGCTCACTGGTGGCGGATAAAAAAGGGCTTACCAAGTTTGGTGACGAGCTTAAAATGGTAAGAGATTATTTAGGTTTGGAAAGCATACGTTTTGAAGAACGGCTAAGGACTGATTTTGAAATCGATCCCCTTTCCAAAGGATTTTTGGTCCCGCCATTAATGGTTCAAACGTTAGTCGAAAATGGAGTGAAACATGGCATTTCCAAATTGACCGAGGGGGGAATAATTCATGTTAAGGCTAAAGTTGAAAATGATCAACTTAGAATAAGCATTCGCAATAGCGGACAATATCACCTTAATGGAAGTAAAAAAAGAGGAGGTCTTGGTCTTAGCAATACTAAACAACGATTAAAATTGTTGTATGGTAAGGATGCACACTTCGCTATTAGTAACGAAAACGATAATTTTGTACTTACTGAATTAATTATACCACATTTAACAATTACATGAGAGCTTTAATCATAGACGATGAGCGCCTGGCGCGGAAAGAATTGGCCAAACTTTTGGAAGAACATCCTTCCATTGAAATTGTTGGTGAGGCGATGAATGCTGATGAAGCAGAGCAGATGATAAATGAGTTAAATCCTGACCTACTATTCCTGGACATCCAAATGCCTGGCCGCACTGGATTTCAATTATTAGAGTCTCTCGATTCTGCTCCATTGGTTGTTTTTACAACAGCCTATGATGAATTCGCGATAAAGGCTTTTGAAGTGAATGCATTGGATTATCTGCTCAAGCCGATTCAAACTGATCGGCTAAGTGAAGCGGTGCACAAGATTATGGAGAAAGAGCGCGCGAAAGCTGGACGTGGAGCGGGAAAGAAACTAGGTTTGGAAGATCAGGTGTTTGTAAAAGATGGTGAGCGTTGTTGGTTCGTAAGTCTTGCCAATATTCGTTTTTTCGAGTCAGACGGGAATTACATCAAAGTATATTTTGATAATAACCGTCCTATGATACATAAATCATTAAACGCCTTGGATGATCGCCTGGATGAGCGTGCATTTTTTAGGGCGAGCCGTAAACACATCATTAACTTAAGCTGGGTTGAAGGCATTGAGCCTTGGTTTAATGGGGGCCTGATGGTTAAATTAAGAGGAGGGGATAAAGTAGAGGTGAGCCGAAGGCAAGCTGCCAAATTCAAGGATATGATGTCTTTATAAGAATTACTTTAAGACCAACTCAATCAATTCATTTTCGACATTCCAATCTTTGGCAAGTTTAAGCATGGCAGTGGCTTCCATTTCGGTTACATAACCTTTGAGATTGTTGGATAGCCATACCATATTAATGAGTTCTATTCGCTTGGGCTTTGTATAATCGCCAATGATCGTATTAAGGTAAGTACGAGCCCGGTCAAAGGCCGTGATATAATCCTCGGCAACAAAGTCGAGTGCCCAGGCTAGTTCATTTCTGGCATCGAGCGCCTTAGACACCTGCTCGAGATCTAACCTTTCCGTTTCATCCAGACCATGATAGTGATAGATTACGGCCTTTAAGAGCATGTACACTTTTTTTTCTTCGGGTGTCATCAGGACAGGAAATAGTGGTAATCGTCCAAGTTATAAATTATTCCATCGTTGCAAAAAGGTCGGAGGCAATCTTATCTGCCATCAGTTTACCCCTTCGGGTTAAGGAAAGTACATTCTCGGAGAGTGTTACAAAACCATGATCGAGCAACGATTGTATATAAGTTGTGTTGATGCTCATTAAATCATAATCGTGGGTCCTGATAAGGTAAGAAAGGTCACACCCACGGTTCGTGCGTAATGAGGTGAAAATGTATTCATTTATTTTATTTTCCTTAGTAAGGATTTCCTTTTCATAAGGAATGCTTCCCTTATTCAATGACATCAGATAGCGGTGATTGTTATTGACATTATACTGACGGGTTTCACCATCAAAAGAATGGGCGCTGGGCCCAACTCCTAAATATGGCTTTTGTTGCCAATAGCTGCTATTATGTTTCGAAGAAAAGCCGGGTAGGCAGTAATTAGAAATTTCATAATGCTGGTAGCCACAGTCAGTTAAGGTGTCCATCACTTGTTCAAACTGGGTGGCAGAATGCGTTTCATCGACTACCTTAACCTTCCCACGGGAAGCCCATTTTCCAAATACTGTCTTTTCTTCAATGGTGAGCGAATAAACTGAAATGTGTTGTGGCGCAAGAGCAATTACTTCGCCAAGGTTTAGCGATAGTAAATGATCATTCTGACCTGGGATGGAATGAATTAAATCAATGCTGATATTTTCGATTCCGGATTCTCTTAATTGATTCACGCAAGTTATCGCATCTTGCCTGTTGTGGGCACGATTAAGAAATTTCAATACTTTGTCATCAAAAGATTGAATACCCAGACTAATGCGATTGATTCCTGCCTCCCGAAGAATTTTTATTTTTTCCTGATTCAAATCGTCAGGGTTTGCTTCAAGCGTTATTTCTGGCTGGCTGATGACGGAATAATTTTTATAAACGGAATTAAAAATCCAATCCAATTCTTGTTTAGTCAACAATGATGGGGTTCCTCCGCCAAAGTAGATGGTTTCAATTGCTTCGCCTCGTAAATAAACCTTCTGATATTCCAACTCGGTTGATATTGCCTGGATCAATTCTGCTTTTAAGGATAAATTAGTCGAAAAATGAAAATCGCAATAATAGCAAGCTTGCTTACAAAATGGAATATGGATATAGATGCCAGCCATAAAGTTTCAAAGATACAACTCGACAAGCGGGGAAGGCTTCCTTAGACTGAACTATTGTGATATTTTTGCACAACATGAAGACAGCTGTTTTACTAATCCTATTTTTTTTGAATGCAATGGGGGGCAGCACTCAACCCATCGAACTTACGAAAGATCTTAAAAATTCCTGGAAAGTTTTGAAAGGGAATGTACTGGAAGATTACCAAGGCGAGCGGATTCACTCGATTCATTTTTTTGTAACGGAAGAATACAAAGGCGGCACAATATCCATAACTGCCCCTGAGGAGTTTACTTTATTTGTAGATGGTGAACTTCAAATTCGTGCCGGATCAGAATTGAGAATTAACGTTGATAGTCTTTTGTCCGTCAAGGGGTACAGTCCACTTCTTTCAGTATTTAATAAGGATAATGTTAAAACCATAAAGACCGAGTTGATTCAGCTTAGGCCACTGGATAATTTGAATTTCGTGCGCGCATCAGATCATTTAAATGACTTCATTATTATAAGTTCATTGCTATTGTTTGGTTTCTTCATTGTTCTTTTCAGGTTTAATACCAGGCTTACCATTGATTACTTTAATTTGTCAAAAGTCCTTTCCTTTCAAGAGCGGGAAGATGCGATTTTTACGGGCAGGATCGGGTCCAGTGTGAACGTATTATTTTTTGTGTTTATCAGTATGTTTATTGGCTTGTTGTTGCTTGTAATTTTTAATAGTGGACCGACTGCGGTACAAAAAATCTCAATCCAAAGTACTTCAGCTGCATTTATCTGGTGGTTCTTTTTTTCTGTTATGGTTTTAGGTTTTTTAGTAGTTAAGCTGATGCTGGTTTATATAATGAGCGCACTTTTTGGATTTAAATCGATGGTTCGATTTCAATTCTTCAATTTTATCAGAAGTTTATATGTGACTGCAGCGCTGATGGGCATCGGATTATTGGGTTATTTTGTTTTTGAATTGGAAAAACCTGATTTTTTTTATTTCCTGTTAGCCGCGGCGTGTGGATTTATGATTCTCAGCTCTTTCTTTTTTTATTTAAAATTAATGAGCAAAACATCTTCAGCTGGTTTTCATTTATTTTCCTACCTTTGCGGTTCAGAGATCATCTTAATGGTGATCTTAATTAAGGTGTTATTTAATTAAGCCGAACTCGATACGTGTTGCTATGACTGAAACTGCTAATGACAGAGTGCGAAAAGTAAAAAGCATTTTGGTCACTCAGGAGGCTCCTACCGATGCAAACTCGCCCTATTTAAAACTTGCTGAAAAATTCAATCTTAAGATTGATTTTCGCCCGTTTATTCAGGTTGAAGCTGTTCCTATTAAGGAATTTAGAAAACAAAAAATAGAAATTCTTCAGCATACCGCTGTCATTTTTACAAGCCGGCATGCCGTGGATCATTTCTTTTCTATTTGCCTGGAACTAAAGATTGAGATGCCCCCGGAGATGAAATATTTTTGTATCTCCGATCAGACTTCCAACTATCTTCAGAAGTACATCGTAATTCGAAAGAGAAAAATCTTCTCCGGGCTAAAGGATACCAAAGATCTTTTAGAGATCATCAAAAAACACAAAAACGAAAAGTTCCTGTTCCCGTGCTCCGACATCAGGAAAAACGACATACCGGATTTTTTACAGGAAAATGGATTCCACTTTACGGAGGCAGTTATGTACCATACTGTGGCCGCCAATTTGAGTGATTTGAAGAATGTATACTATGATATCCTTGCTTTCTTTAGCCCCTCAGGGATAAATTCACTCATGATGAACTTCCCTGATTTTATACAAAATAATACACGCATTGCCGCATTTGGCCCAACCACGGCGAAAGCAGTAATGGATGCCAATTTGATTTTAGACATCGAGGCGCCTTTGCCTAATGCACCTTCTATGACAGGTGCCTTGGAATTGTATATTAAGGTAGCGAACGGAATAAAATAACTTCCGGAGATTTGCCTTTTTGTCATTTGCCAACAATCAAGGTTGCAAATACTTTAAGCATTATTTTTTGAAAGTGTAATCTGAATTCGCTTATCTTTAAGTCCAGTTGACCCAAAGAGAATGTGAAAAGGATTCTTCTACTCTTAATATTAGCCGCATCCGTACAAGCCAATTTGTTTGGTCAGCAGGATCCTCAGTTTACACATTACATGTTTAATACCTTATATTATAATCCTGCATATGCTGGTGTTGAAGGGCTTACGAAATTCACAGCTATTCATAGAAGTCAATGGCTGGGATATCAACCAACCTTTGGCGGAGGAGGCGCCCCAACTACCCAGATAGTAAGTTTCACAACACCGGTTTATAAATTGAAGGGTGGCTTTGGTGGCTATATCGTCAATGACCGATTAGGACCTCAAAATAATCTGGAAGCACAAACTTCATATGCCTATCATTTGCCTGTAAAAAAAGGTAAGCTAAGTTTTGGAATGAAGGCAGGCATATATTCTCAAACCGTCAACTTCAATCTTTATAGACCCATTGATCAAAACGACCCTGTCCTAAAAAGTTCTGGTAAGGAATCACAAGTCCGTCCTGATTTAGCGGTAGGGGCATTTTTGCAACGCGAAAAATATTATGTTGGGCTCAGCTTTAACCACTTGATAAAATCTACATTTGATTTTGGCTTAAGTCAGCGCAATGCGCTTGAGACCCATGCCTATCTGACGGGGGGCTATTACTACGAAGTGAATTTTGATTTAAGGTTTCAATTTTCTGCCCTGGTTAAGTCGGATTTCACAAAAACAACCTTTGATGTTGGAGGAATTGCATTTTATAAAGATACGATGTGGGGAGGTTTGTCGTTTAGACAATCGGAGGCAGCCATTCTTATGTTAGGATATAGTATATTGAAAGACAAGTCGTTAAAGTTGGGATATGGGTTGGATTATGTGATTAAGGATCAAGATGCAAAGCAGCCGACATCACATGAGTTTTTGCTCACATATCAATTACCGATAAATCCGGCTAGCGGGAAAAAAGTTATTAGAACCCCCCGATATAGACACTAAATCGATAATTTATTTTGGTTTTTTTAATATTTTAATGAATTTGGTACTTCGTATATTTAATTAAAGGGCGAAAAAGAATAACTTTCGGGTCTTTAGCGTTTGCTTTGTAAACCGAAACACTGGATCTAATAAAAAAAGTATGAGCAAAATGTTTTCTTCTAAAGTCGCAGGTTATGGACTGATCATTATAGTCGGATCTATCTTAGGAAGCTGCGGCCTGCTTGGAATTGGTGGTAAAGGTGGTGGGGAAGCAAATGGCGACTTGGTTGGTCAGTCCAACATAGAAAGAAGACCTGATTGGGGTGTCATTATTCCTTTTGGTATGGTTCCAGTTCCTGCCGGCACTTTTCATATGGGCCAGGCTGATGAAGATCCGGCGTCAACTCAAATAAATTTTAATAAACAGATTACGATTGGTGGATTCTTTATGGATGAAACCGAAATCACCAATGATGAGTACCTTCAGTTTACTACCTATTTTTTGGACCCCAATGGGCCTAACATGTCAGCAGGAGCAGAAGGATTAGTTAATTTTCCCCAGGTATCAAAAGAAGATTTTATGGAGAAATATAATCCAGACACCACGGTTTGGATGAAGGACTTCTCACATCATATGGGCGATCCATTAGTAAATTATTATTGGCAACATCCCGGTTATCAGGAGTATCCAGTAGTTGGTGTTAGTTGGGAGGGAGCCGTATTTTTTGGTAAGTGGAGAACAGCATTCCTTAATCAGTGGAGAAAAAATGATGGAGACAAGCCTCCTATGCCTGCTTTCAGATTACCCTCTGAAGCAGAGTGGGAATATGCTGCCCGTGGAGGAAGAGATATGGCTAAGTATCCATGGGGAAATCCTTACATCAGAAACTCGAAGGGATGTATGTTAGCAAACTTCAAACCTGGTCGTGGTAACTTTTATGATGATGGATTTGCTTACACTTCGCCAGTAGGTATATACTTTCCAAATGATTACGGCTTGGTGGATATGGCAGGGAATGCGGCTGAATGGTGCTTGGATGATTTTAATCCGGCATCTGTGCCAACGGTATGGGATCTTAACCCACAATATATTGATAAGAACGCGTATGACCAGGCAGGTAATTCAAAGGAAACATACAATGCAAGAAAAGTAGTTAGGGGAGGTTCGTGGAAAGATGTAGCTTATTATTTAGAAACAGGAACCAGAACTTATGAATATAAAGATTCCACCAGAGCATATATTGGTTTTCGTTGTGCGATGACCAGTTTAGGACGCTCTTCAGGCACGGAATTTAAAATTGAATAATTAAAACTCTGGTTATATTTATAAAAAAAACGGACTAAACTTAAATTTTAAGAATCATGGCAAAGAAAAAAGGCGGATTTGTTTCGTTATTCTTCGCAACCATCATGCCCAAAGTATATGGTATTGGTGCAGCGGTTGTAATTATTGGAGCACTATTTAAAATTCTCCACTTGGAAGGAGCCAATGCGATGTTGATGATAGGATTGAGCGTAGAAGCAGGTATTTTCTTCTTAAGTGCTTTTGAACCCAAGCACGAAGAGCCAGATTGGTCAAAAGTTTATCCTGAATTAGCTGAAGATTATGAAGGTCCGGTTAATCCAACAGCTACCAGAATCAGCAACCGTCCTGCTGGTGGAGAGTCTCCACTTCTGAAGATTGACGAAATGCTCAAAACTGCTAAAGTAGACCAAAACCTTTTGGATAACCTGGGTAAAGGGTTAACCAATTTAGCTACTTCGGCATCTCAAATGAACAATCTTTCGAACGCGGCAGTCGCAACCAACGAATATGCTAAGAATGTGCAATCAGCTTCTACCGCATTGCAGGAAATGAATAAATCTTATGGTACCGCTATGAAGGCTGTTTCGGCCATGGCAGATGCTTCGAAGGATACCAGTGAATACCATAGCCAGGTTCAAAAAGTAACCAAGAACCTTGCTGCTCTTAATACTATTTATGAAATGGAGTTAAAGGATGCGGATTCTCATGTTAAGAACATGAACAAATTCTATGAAAGCCTAACCGGAGCCATGCAAGGATTATCTAAGGTGGGTGAGAACACCAGTAAATTTACTTCTGAATTAGGAAGCCTTACAAATAATATTACAGCTCTTAATAAGGTTTATGGAGGAATGCTGACAGCAATGAAAAGCTAAGGCTACGATCTCTTGAATATTGAATGTTAAAATGATTTTGATTTCTAACCAACTAAATATAAGAAACCATGGCAGGTGGTAAGGAAACTCCCAGGCAAAAGATGATTGGCATGATGTACTTGGTACTTACTGCGCTCCTGGCGCTTAATGTAAGTAATGCAGTACTCGAAAAATTTGCTATCATCGACGACACGCTGGTTAAAATGATAGGCGAGAATACGGTTACTAACAATATGAAGTTAGAGTCTATACTTGCTTCAACTAGTCAGGAACCCAGTGCATTAGCCGCAAAGGAAAAGGCTAAGCAGGTGACAGAGCTTGCGAAAGCAATGATTGTTTATCTGGATGGTCTAAAGAAACAAATGACTACTCAACCTGATGGCACAGCTATTGAGGGCGAGGAACTTGTTCTTGATACACATAGAGCCGAAGAGCTGATGCTGGATAGCAATAAACCGGAAGTAGGTATTGAATATGAAAAGAAGTTGACTGGCTACGTTGCGGATTTGAATAAGATAATGGGGCTTAAGACGCCATTTGAAAAATTGACGAAAAAGGCTGAAGATTTTGATGAGTTTAAGAATAATACCAATCAACTTGACAAAACATTCCTTCAATTTTCTTTTGAATTAACACCTACTATGGCTGCCGTGGCAACGGTGAGTCAGATGCAAACAAAAGTTCTTGAGTATGAGATGGCTGCTTTGGACACATTATTTAATCTTACAGAAGCTACACAGATAAAATTCAGCAGGGTAGTGCCCATGGTTAGAGCGGAGTCAAATACATTGGTAGCAGGACAAGAATATACCGCAGATTTATTTATTGCCGCGGCCTCTGATGAAGAGCCAGAAATGTTCTTTAATGGTGGAGTTGTTCCTGTTGAAAAAGACCCAGTTACCGGTATTAAAATGGGTAAAATTAAGTTTAGAACTTCCGGTGGGACATATGATAAAAATGGGTTGGCTGAAGCTTCGTATAAGGTAAAGATTAATGTAAAGGGCAAGCCCTATGAAGATGTTATTCGCTATAAGGTTGCCAGACCAGTTGCCAAATTTGAATCTGAAAGTGCAAGTACACTGTACTTGGATTGCGGAAACGAGATGACGGTAAGTGTTCAGGGTTTAGCAGAAGCTTCTGGAATTTCTTTAAGTGCTCCTGGTGATCAGGGTAAAGTGGTATCTCAAGGACCCGGTAAATTTGTACTTATCCCAAAAAGACCTCAGATGGATGTAAGGGTAAGTGTAAATGGGAATCAGATTGAAATTAAGAAGTTTAAAGCCAAGCAGGTACCTATGCCTAGGGCAAAATTAATGGTAGGAAATGCAGAATATGATGTTAAACGTGGCATCCCTCCTGGTACAAGTATAGTTAGGTTGGTTCCGGAAATTGATGACGAAACATTTGTCAGACAAAATCAAAAGGATGCAGGGTATAGAATTGTGAGTATGACGCTGCAAATTACAGGGAAAACGCCGCTTACACTTAATTCCGGAAATATTGAGGTGGGAAAATATGGACTAAGATCAGGTGACAGTTTTTCTGTATATAATGTACAAGTAGTGCGCTCAACTTGGGAACCAGGGGACGATGACAGAAAGCCTGTAAATTCCAAGCTGGAGGGTTCATTTGTAATGGGTAAATAAAATTTAGCGAATGAAATTTATAAGTAGTCTTCTTTTCTTTATTGGTTTTACCTCGGCATTATTCGCCCAGCAGGATACAATCGTCAATCCGAATTCTGTTGAAAAAATACCCTATTATGAACAACTATATCGGTTCAGAGTATGGCGAGTGGTGGATCTTAACGAAAAACAGAATGCCGGTTTCAAGTCCGCAAAGTCAGATATCGCTCAGTTCTTGCTTCAAAGTATTCAAAGTGGTGCTATTGCTGTGTATAATGATTCATTAACGAGCACCATGAAGCCCGAGGAGGTAATTGTTAGTAATAAAGCTATTATGGAGTTTGCCTATGAGCCGGCGAAATCTTATTTCATAAATGAAGCAGTTAGTTATAATGGCAAGAATTATGAATCAACTAGAAATGATAATCAAGGCCACTTACCAACTGATATTGATTGGTGGCAATTGTCCATAAATCAGACAGAGTATTTTACCAAGAGTACAGTAGTAGGAATTGTGCTTGTTGAAGATGTGATTTTTGATAAGAGAAGATCAAGATTATATTATGACCCGCAGGCAATTGGATTAATGGCTCAAAAGTCAGGTTCAACAGATATAAACCCGATTGGTTATGTCAAGTATAAGGAATTTTATGATCTGGTTGAGAAGGCTTCGCACAGTAAGGATATGAATGTTAGAGAACAGGTGTTATGGAGAAATAGATATAATCCATCTGAGAACAGGTCATATGTGGATGCATTTAAGTTGAGACTTTTTCATGGGGTAATTGAAAAAGTTGAAAATCCAGGGGATTACACCATTCAACAGATTTATATAAATAATGGAAGAACTTGGGGTGAGGCAGTATTTGCCCGTTGGGAAGAAGAGATGAAAATGATGGAGAAAGAGCATAATCTTTGGGAATACTAAGAGGAATAATAAAATATAGAATAAATCAAAAAGGCCTCTTATGAGGCCTTTTTGATTTACACGTAGATCATGGTAGTAATACGAGATGGAATAAAAAGTGATTTGCCTCGAGCGCTTGAACTCATCAAGGAACTAGCTGACTTTGAAAAAGCGTTGCACGAGGTTAGTAACACAGTGGACAGACTCGAGGAAGATGGCTTTGGTTCAAACCCGATATTTGGATTTTTTGTGGCGGAAGAAGACCAAAAGATTCATGGCATCGCACTTTATTACTATCGGTATTCAACCTGGAAGGGAAAGCGTCTTTATCTTGAAGATATCGTTGTGACAAAAAACCAGCGGGGAAAGGGAATCGGGAAATTGTTGTTTGAAGAAACAATGAAAAAAGTATTATTGGGAAATTGTACGGGAATGATGTGGCAAGTGCTGGACTGGAATTCGCAAGCCATTGAATTTTACAAGAGATACCAAACGAGATTTGATAACGAGTGGAATAATTGCCACCTCGAATCATCGCAAATAAAAAACTTTTTTAAGATTCCCTAGATTTCATCCAGAAGAGTGTTGAAGGCTACGTGTCTATCTTTAAATCTCTCCCGATGAAGCTCTGTGATGGGTTGCGCATGTTCGTTGAGGTATTTCAGTACATCCTCAATATTTTTTGCGAAGCACTGGACGCTATAGGACACAGAAGTCTCATCA
>JAHEMS010000414.1 GCA_024643595.1 Bacteroidota bacterium | reverse complement strand
AAACTTCTTCCCGTTGATATATAATATTTCAACTTTTTTCTGCCCGTTATCGCTCCATATTTTCCACCGTCCATCAGGCTCCCCATCGCGATAAGTTTTTTCTGAATGTTTACTTCCGTCTTCGTTCCAATTAGTCCAAAGGCCTTCTTTATTTCCGCCCACATGTTTTCCTTCAACCATTTTATTTCCGTTCTCATACCATTCCGTGCGCAGGCCTTCATCTTTTCCATGCTGATAATTTCCTTCAAACATCTTCTGCCCGCTAAAATACCAAACCACCCAGGTGCTGTCGCGGAGTCCATCCCGGTAGTTTCCCTCCGTCATCTTCTGTCCGTTGGCATACATTTTCCGATAAAAGCCGGAATAAGGAGTTTCAGCATCTGGCCGATAAAGAAGGCCATTTCTATTGACCATCTCATCATCAATGAGTGTATCCAAAGGTTGAATCTGTCCATACATCAATAGGGGTGACAACAGAAGCAGGGACAATAGTTTAATCATTAAGCAGGAGGAAGAATACTAAAATAAGAATTTTGGCAATTACTTTTTTGAATGGCCCGCGTAGGCTCCTGGTTTAAATCCCAGCTTTATTAGCATGATGATGCAAACGATCAGAATTTGCGGGTGTTTGAAAGTATAGGCTTTATACTTTAAGTTTTCCACTTTCAACTTCAGCAACACCAACACTATCGATCACCAGGTATTTCTTTTTAGAAATCGACTGGCGAGCGAGGAGTTCAGCAACAAAGCCCGTGAGAAATAATTGAACACCAATGACGACGGCCACCAAGGCCAGATAAAAGATGGGTTGTTCCGTAATATCCCGTGGCAACGGAATTTTTGAGATAAACAAGGCATCGATTTTATCGTAGAATATTTTGATGGTGAATCCCAATCCGAATAAAAATGAAATGATTCCCCATGTGCCAAACAAGTGCATAGGCCGCTGTGCAAACCTTCCGATAAAAGTGATCGAAAGTAAATCCAGGAATCCCCGTACAAAACGCTCCCACCCAAACTTGCTTTTCCCGTATTTTCGCTCACGATGCTCCACTATTTTCTCCGTGATTTTTGTAAAGCCAGCCCACTTGGCAATCACCGGAATATATCGATGCATTTCGCCATAGACCGAAATATTCTTAACCACTTGATAATGGTAAGCTTTTAAACCACAATTGAAATCATGTAAAGCAATGCCCGATATTTTGCGGGTGACATAATTAAAGAATTTTGAAGGAATAGTTTTTGATAAGGGATCATGACGCTTCTTCTTCCAACCATTCACCAACTGATAACCTTCGTGCTTGATTAATCGGTATAGGCCCGGTATTTCATCAGGGCTATCCTGCAAGTCGGCATCCATGGTGATCACCACTTCACCATTGGCCATTTTAAAGCCGGTATGCAACGCGGCAGATTTACCAAAATTGCGATTGAATTTGATCCCTTTAAAAAAAGGATTTATCAGATTCATCCGCTGAATTTCATCCCACGTTTGATCAATGCTTCCGTCATCAATAAAGATCACTTCATAAGAAAAGCCATGCTCTTGCATCACACGGCTTATCCACTGACTGAGTTCAGCTATAGAGTCCTGCTCATCTTTTGCAGGTATGATAACAGAAATATTCATCGATTGATTAAATCAATTCTTCCGGAGGGTTTTTCTTCACAAAAATGGAAGTGATCAGTGAAAGCACCGCATATATAATCAACCCTATGCCATAGCTCATACCAATTCCCTTTATACTAAATTGATTTTCCGTACGTCTGCGCGCATCTTCCATGGCCTTGTCCATTTGATCTGGCGGAATGCCAAAACCCTGTAGCATTTTTTCAGCATTTTCTATGGCCACATCGGTAAGCTTAGCCGGAAGTTCAGGATCAATTACGGTGTATAATAACATGGTAAATGCGGTGCCAATAAGACCTGAAACAGCCATCAACACGAAACCATGTTGAAATGCCTTACCATAAGGTATGAATCCTCCGATTTCATTTCTGTAATTGACACCGGCATAAATTGTTACGCCTATGAGAATGGCAAACATTAAAATGCCCGTTTTCCAGTTGGCTAACATGGCATAATCAACGGCATATAAAACGCAGGTTATAGCAATACTTATCGCTCCAACAATCAACCCCCAGCGGAGTGCATGCTGAATCAGCGTTGGCGTATCTTTTTCTTCCATAATTAATTGGTTTTTGATTGCTTTCTTAAAATTACTGATATTATTATGCTAATAAAAAGACTGATGATAAAGGTTTTTCCAAAATAATCGATGGCCAGATCTCTTCCACTCGTCGCTGGAAGTTTATTTAGATTACGATCATAGGCTTCTCTTCCCAATTGCTCAATAATATCGGAGCTAATGGTCTTCAATTGCAGCATCGCCGTCTCAATATACGTATTAAGAAATTGAGGTACCGCTATACAAAATAGCCAAATTAATAAGGAGGTAAGCAGGGCATATACAAGTGTGAATAAGAACGAACTGATCATCGCCTGCCCGAAATAAAGAATGCCCTCCTGGTAATCATCCCTAAATTCTTTTAAGGTAACCACTATAAAAACGGATAAAAGCACAAGGCGAAAGTCGAAATAGATAGGAAATAAAAAAGGGTGTTTCCCAAGGTAATAAAGTGCAATTAGCAAGGAAAAACCAAGCACACCAGCTATTAATCCATTTCGCAAGGATAATAAAGCAAGGCGCTTGAATGAACTAAACATCCAATACCTGTTTTGAATTATTAAATACAGCGATTGCTTTTCCTCGTAGTGTTTTGCCTAACCAGGGCGAATTTTTTGACTTTGATAAATTATCTTCATTACCATATTTCCATTCCCGGTTTGGATCAAATAATGTAAGGTTGGCTTTCACCCCTATATCAATCGAAAGCGGTTCAAGTTGTAATAACCTCCTCGGCGCATCAGTGATTTTTTCAATCAGCAACTCCAGGTCAACGGTGCTGCTTAAAGATGTAACATGCGAGGCAAAAGTCTGCAGGTTAATCATCCCAAAATCAGATAAGTCAAATTCTAAAAACTTGCTCTCGTCATCCAACGGAAGATGATTACTGACCAGTACGTCTATGGTTCCATCTTTGAGGCCCCTGATTAGCGCGTCCTGGTCTGTTTTTTCTCGCAGCGGAGGATTAACTTTAAAGTTCGTGTCGAAATCAGAAAGTGCTTCGTCATTTAACAGGGGTTGATAGGAAGCCACGTCACAACTTACATTCAACCCTTTCTTTTTAGCTGTTCTAACCAGATCAATTGCTTTAGCGGTTGAAAGTCTGGAAAAATGCAATCGGCCACCAGCATAATCCAGCAATTTCAAGTTTCTGCTCACGGCAACTTCTTCAGCAATGCGCGGCATTCCTTTTAATCCTAACATCGTACTGTTTGGACCTTCATGCATCTGACCAAACAAATTTAACCAGATATCTTCCGGATGATCAATTAACAATCCTTCAAATTTTTGCAGGTACTGCAGTGATTTCAGAAAAATGTCCGTATGCCAAATCGGCTTGAGGCCATCTGTAAATGCGATAGCACCGGCATGATGTAAATCAATCATCTCGGTAAGTTCTTCCCCTTTACAATTTTTTGTTACCGCCGCCAAAGCATGGATCTGAACCAGGCGATTGTCATTATTTCCTGTGAGATAACTTACTTCATTTTTGGTCTGAACAGTTGGGCTGGTGTTGGGCAACACGGCTACTTCGGTAAAGCCACCGGCCGCAGCCGCTTTCGCCAATGAGTTCAGGTCTTCACGATGCTCATGGCCGGGATCACCCACGCTAACACCCAGATCAA
>JAHEMS010000034.1:1092-14432 GCA_024643595.1 Bacteroidota bacterium | reverse complement strand
TTCGTTTGGAAAACAGGTGGAGGAAGATTTGAAAGACGTAGCCAAAGCCGTTGGCGCCGAAGGAAAGATTTATTATCAAGACGTGGCCCTTGGGATTTCTCATGCGCTACTCTTCGCTAAAGAATTATTTTCCGGTAAAGTGATCGTAGCCTTTGCCGATACCTTATTTAAAGCCGATTTCCAGCTCAACACCAACCGTGACGGCACTATCTGGGTGCAGAAAGTTGACAACCCCTCTCAGTTTGGCGTGGTGAAATTGAATGAAAAGGGTGAGATTACTGAGCTGATCGAAAAGCCATCTACTTTTGTATCCGATCTTGCTATAATCGGCATCTACTTTTTCAAAGATGGAGAAAAGCTAAGGGATGAAATGCAACACCTCATCGATCACGACATTAAAGAAAAAGGTGAATTCCAATTTACCACCGCCTTGGAAAACATGAAAAAGAAGGGCGCCACCTTTGTGCCCGGTGAAGTTGAGGAATGGCTTGACTGTGGCAATAAGAACAACATGGTGCAAACCAACCAGCGGTATCTCGAGATTATTAAGGAACAGAAGCTGATTTCGGATAAGGCAAAAATCACCAATAGTATTATTATTCCTCCGGTATTTATTGGGGACAATGTAACCATCGAAAACTCTGTAGTTGGACCATACGTGTCCATTAGTGAAGGAACAAAAGTGGTTGATTCAAGAATATCAAACTCCATTGTTCAAAAACAAAGTCATGTCCGGAAAGGCGTCTTGGAGAACAGCCTGTTGGGAAATTTCGTTAATTTTGAAGGAAAATCCTCAGAACTAGATCTTGGGGATTACAGTACGATTTGATCCCCAAGGCATTGATTAAGAGAATCTCATTTCTATTTTTTGTAACACTTTTTGCCCTGTCGGCAAATACACCCCTACTTGCTCAGAGAAAAAAGACAGCTGCCCCTGAACAACGTTCAGTTGAAGCCCGATTGCGTGAAGCGGAATTTTTCTTTACCGAAGCTCAGAAATATTTTATTCTTGAAGATTACGCTAAAGCGTTGGTTTAT
This sequence comes from Bacteroidota bacterium, assembly GCA_024643595.1. Classification (GTDB taxonomy): domain Bacteria; phylum Bacteroidota; class Bacteroidia; order Cytophagales; family Cyclobacteriaceae; genus ELB16-189. The sequence continues at coordinate 13,394 of JAHEMS010000034.1, read as the reverse complement.
TTTCAACGCGTAGCCGAATTGAATCCTACTAATGCTACGGTGCATTATAAAATTGCTGAGATCCTATCGAAGAGTGCAAAAGATGAGGATTTGATCAACGCATCGCAAAGCATAGCCACTGCCCTCAAATACGAAAAGCACAATAAGTATTTTTATCTGTTAGCGTCCAAAATTTATTCTGCTCTTGGCGAGTTTGGCAAAGCTACCAATGCATTGGAAAGCATGCTCAAAGAAGTGAATGGCACGGAAGATTATTTGTATGACCTCGCGGCACTTTACCTGTACGATAAGAAAGAAGACGAAGCCTTGAAAGTGTATGACCGGGCAGAAAACTTCATGGGCGTGGACGAGGTGTCTTCTCTGCAAAAACAGCGCATTTATCTTGAAAGGGGTAATGTAGAAAAAGCGATCGCTGAAGGCGAGAAACTTATCGATGCATTTCCTGATGAAGAAAGATATCTACTAGGATTTGCAGAAACCCTTTCACGTAATGGACAAAATCAAAAAGCGATTGGCTATGTTGAAAAATTCATCTCCGATCATCCTGATGCGGGTAGTGCAAAAATGATGTTGGCCGGTTTTTATCGGGATAATGGTCAGGAACAAAAATCCAGGGAATATGTGCTTCAGGTTTTTGATGATCCTTCTGTTGAGTTGAGTAGCAAGGTATTGATGATGGGTGTTTACGCCAGTACGCTTTCTTCCAGTAAAAACAAAAATGATAATGCACTTGTCTCTTTTACGCTTGAGCTTTTCAAGAAATTAGAATCGAATTACCCGGAAGATCCCAGCGTTCATCTGGTGGGAGGAGATTTATACATGTCATTGGAGCGAAACAATGAAGCCCTTCAGCAATATTCAAAAGCGGTTAGAAGTGGTGCTGTCAGTTTTGATGCCTGGCAAAATCTAATGATTCTTGAAAGTGAGGCTATGCAAATTGATAGTTTGATAAAACATTCAGAGCAAGCGCTGGAAATTTTCCCCAACCAGGCTATGGCTTTTTATTTTAATGGCTTCGGTTATTTGAGCAAAAAGAAATACCGTGAGGGAGCTTACGCGTTGGAGCAGGCCAAAAGGCTTTCAAGCAGTAATCCAGCATTTGTCAGCGAGCTCAATTCGATGCTTGGCGATGCGTACCAGGGATCAAAAGAATATGCAAAATCAAATTTGGCCTATGAAGACGCACTGAGTCATAATCCCAATAATGATATTGTGCTTAATAATTATAGCTATTACCTTGCTTTGCGAAAAGAAAACCTTGACAAAGCGGATAAGATGTCGGCCCTGTTGGTAAAACTTTTTCCGGAAAATGGATCATACCTTGATACACGTGCCTGGGTCTTATATGCACAGGAAAAATACAAGGAAGCACGTAAAGTAATTGAAAAAGCTATTTCAGGAGGGCAAGTATCTCCTACTCATTTAGAGCATTATGGCGATATTCTTTTTAAATTAGGCGAAGTTGATGAGGCCGTAGAGCAATGGCAAAAGGCCAAGCAAACTGGTGGTGACAATATTGCACTCGATAAAAAAATCAATGACCGAAAACTGAATTGATAACCCTCAAGGCCTATAAATTGGTACACCGCTCATGCAAAAGATAGCTTACCTCCTCATCATATCAGTCGTACTGCTTGCCTCTCAGGCTTGCAGTAAAAAGTCGGTGCCCACATTACCTCCGGCACCAAAAGCATTGGACATTGAAGAAATCAACTTTGGTTATTTACATGGTAAGGCACGCCTGATATTTAAGGATGAAAAGAAAGAGCGCGATGTAAAAGCGAATATTCGTATTCGAAAAGACAGCGTAATATGGATGAATTTCAGTGTGGTGGGTGTTCAGGGAGGAAAAGCGTTGATTAATAAGGATTCTATTACCATCGTCAGCAATGTGGATAAGGAGTACTACGTTTTTGAGTACAGGGAACTTTCCGAGCGGTTTAATTTTCACATTGACTATTCAGTAATCGAGGCCGCTATGTTGGGGAATCCAATAAAAACAAATAACCAGAATAATGAAATTGGCCAGGAAGGCGATCGCGATAAGTTAATTCAAAAAGATGGATCTGTGACCATCAAAAATCTGATCAATCCAATTATAAAGAAAATTGAATATGTTGAACTTGTTGAATCCACCACGAACAACACGTTGAAATTAGAGTATTCAAATTTTCAACCCTTGGGCGACAAGTATTTCGCCTATAATGGGGTAGTCAGTGTTTTTTACAAAACCTCTGCCGGTCTTATCAACAATATCATTTCTATAGAATACAATAAAGCCGAAGTAGGCGACAAGGAATTGAAATTCCCTTTCAATATCCCCAAGCGATATGACCGCAGGTAGATACCTTTTCTTATCACTCCTCTTATCATTAGTTTGCTCCCTTGCATTCGGCCAAAAAACAAAAGCCCAGTTGCAGCGTGAAAAGCAACAAAACCTGGCTAAGATTAAGGAGACAGAAAAAATTCTCGCTGAGACTGGTGCGGAGAAAAAAAATACTCTTGGCGAACTGGTTGCTTTAAACCAGCGGATCTCTCAACAGGAATCATTAATAAAATCGATTAAGAATGAAATTTCACTGCTCGATTACGATATCAGCGAAAACAATCAGATTATTCAGGCGTTGGAAAAAGATGTAGATAAATTAAAAAAGGAATATGCTTCCATGGTATTTTCAGCCCAAAAAGCAAGCGGGAAAATCGACAAACTTACCTTTCTTTTCTCGGCAAAATCTTTCGACCAACTCATGATGAGGCTCAAATATATGGAGCAATATGGCAAGGCCAGGCAAAGTCAGGCGGAAGCGATTGAAAAAGTGCAACAAATTTTACGGGAACAGGTCAACGTAACTCAACAAAAAAGAAATGAGCAAAATATTTTGCTTGGTGATGAGGTGAAAGAAAATAACGAGCTTACCTCTCTGAAAGAAAAGCAACGACAGCTGTTTCGATCTCTTGAAAAACAAGAGAAGAAATTACGAAAGGACCTGGAGGCAACTAAAAAAGCTATTGCAGAACTGGATAACCTGATCGCAAAAATCATTAAGGAGGAATTAGAACGAGCTGCTCGTGAAGCCCGTGAAAGAGACAGCAATAAGGGTAAGGGAGTCTCCGATGCCACGATTGCTCTTTCAAATTCGTTTGAGGAAAATAAAAATAAATTCCCCTGGCCAGTTTCAGGCTTTGTTTCTCAAAAATTTGGGAGACAAAGACATCCTGTATTAAAAGGAATTGAAATTCAGAATGATGGCGTTAATATTCAAACCAAGCAAGGTGAAGAAGTTCGTTCCATTTTTAATGGCGAGGTAAGCCGCGTTGCCTTTACTCCGGGCATGGGTAACACCATTATTATTAAACATGGCGACTATTTTACGGTGTATACGGGGATAAAAGACATCCTGGTAAAGCAAGGACAACAAGTGACTACGAACCAGGAACTAGGAAAAGTTTTATCCAATGGTGAAGGTATTTCTGAACTTCGCTTTCAGATTCGTAAAAATTTTGATGCCTTAAATCCTCAAGAATGGCTTAGAAATTAGTTAAGCGGTTAAAAAAGGCCCGAATCGGCTCAATTTTAATTGGGCAATATGCGTCAAATTACTTCTGTTTATCATATTTCGTTATCTTTACAATCTTAATTAAATCACTATGAGTACAATTTTTTTGATAGGGATGCCCGGAATGGGTGAGTGGGTGGTTATCGGTTTATTCGTGTTGGTCTTCTTTGGAGCAAAAAAAATTCCTGAATTTGCCAAAGGTCTAGGTAAAGGTATTCGTGAATTTAAAGATTCCGTCAAGGACGTGAAGAAAGAAGTGGAAGACGCCGGCAAAGAAGTTCCAAAGATTGACGAAGATTAAGCGTTGAACAGGTACGCTAATTTAAAAGATCTACAACACAACCTCTTCAACGGATCTCTCACCTGCCTTGACAGGGTTAATTATTATTTGACCAACATCGAAAAAAAAAAGCACCTGAATGTTTTTTTAACGGTGTATGAAAAAGAAGCGCGAGAGAGAGCCGTATTGGTAGATAACAAAATCAAAGATGGTACTGCTGGTAAACTGGCAGGCTTGGTAGTAGGCCTTAAAGATGTGCTTTCTTACAAAGACCATCCACTCCAGGCTAGCAGTAAAATTCTTAATGGTTTTGTTAGTCAATTCACCGGAACAGCCGTTCAGCGTCTGATCGACGAGGATGCAATTATTATCGGTCGCCAGAATTGCGATGAATTTGCCATGGGCTCTTCCAATGAAAATTCTGCCTTCGGTCCTGTTTTAAATGACATCGACAACTCAAGGGTAGCCGGTGGTTCTTCCGGCGGATCAGCGGTGGCGGTAATGGCTGATTTATGTGATGTATCTATTGGATCTGACACTGGAGGTTCAGTTCGGCAACCAGCCGCTTTTTGTGGAGTTATTGGACTAAAGCCAACGTATTCCCGTATCTCTCGCCATGGTCTTATTGCTTATGGTTCATCATTTGATTGTATCGGAATATTTTCCAATAACCTTTACAATGCCGCACTTTCTCTTGAAATAATGGCAGGAAAAGATGAATATGACAGTACCGTCTCTACACAACCCGTTCCTTCCTATAGCAATACATTAAATACACTACCAGACAAAAAATTCAGGGTTGCCTATATGCGAGATACCCTTGAATCAGAAGCCTTGCAGCCTGAAATTAAAGAAAGTATCTATAAAAAAATTGATCTTCTTAAATCCGCTGGCCATTCCGTAGATGCTATTGACTTTCCGCTTAATGAGTACGTGCTGCCAACTTATTATATTCTTGCAACGGCCGAAGCAAGCTCGAACTTATCACGATATGACGGGGTGCGTTATGGCCATCGGTCTGCATCATCGCTCGATTTAAATTCTTTATATAAAAAAACACGGTCAGAAGGATTTGGTAAAGAAGTGCAGCGCAGAATTATGCTTGGCACTTTTGTGCTCAGCGCCAGCTATTACGATGCCTATTATACGAAAGCACAAAAGGTGAGAAGATTGATTCGCGATAGCATTAAAGCTATTTTTTCAAATCATGATTTTATAATCCTTCCCACCACACCCACCACCGCATTTAAATTGGGAGAACATACCAATAATCCAATTGAAATGTACCTGGCTGATTTGTACTCCGTCCAAGCAAATGTGGCAGGCGTTCCCGGCATTTCGGTGCCGTGCGGACAGGACGCAAAAGAATTACCCATTGGAATTCAAATCATAGCTGATGATTTTGAGGAATCAAAGTTGTTTCAGTTTTCCGAAATAATTCAGAACTTGAGTTGAGTTTCAAGAGGGACTCCAGAATAAATTGAAAAATTAGAAGGCGACATGAAGAGGTATTTTGTTCTGTTTACATTATTAATCATCTCCTCTACAATCCTATTAGCACAGGAAGAAGAATTGGTTGCTGATACATTGGAACTTCCAACGCCAACAGGTGATTTAATTCCATTGGACAGTGTGCCTATCACTTTAATGTCAATACTGCCCAGTGATCTTGAGTATATTCCTGCCGATGAAACTCCTGAATTACTTGCCGATCGATTAAGCTGCCTTCAGCAAACCATACCGCTCACCTATAACAACACAGTACATGGCTTCATAAATTACTTCACTGTACGCAATCGGGAATACACCCGTACTATGCAACGAAAGAAAGACTTGTTCTTTCCCTTATTTGAAAAAAATCTCACCGAATATAATCTACCGGATGAGTTAAAATATTTATCCATTATTGAATCCGCCCTTAACCCACGAGCTGTTTCAAAAGCAAGAGCTGTTGGATTATGGCAATTTATGGCTGGTACAGGAAGATATATGGGTTTGCATTCAGACTGGTATGTTGATGATCGGATGGATCCTGAAAAATCTACTGATGCCGCGTGTCGATATTTATCCCAGCTGCATTCCATATTTGGAGATTGGGAATTGGCATTAGCTGCCTATAATTCAGGCCCCGGCACGGTACGCAAAGCCATTCGCAGGTCAGGATACAAAAAAACTTTCTGGGAAATTTATCCTCACCTGCCCAGGGAAACGCGTGCCTATGTGCCTCAGTTTATCGCAATGATCTATGCCATGAATTATGCCGAGCAACATAACTTATTGGAGACGGCCCGCGAAGAATTGCCTACGTATGACACTCTTGCCGTAAAACAATTTGTGCACTTTGAAACTCTTGCATCGCTTACCGGAACTTGCCTTGAAGATTTACAAAAACTAAATCCTTCTGTCCAGCGTAACGCCCTGCCAGATAATGGAAAAGTTCATGTCATGAAAATACCGGTACACGCAAAAGAAATACTAAATCTAAATCGGTTAGCAATATTGGATTCTGTGTCACGAGCCGGTAAGGCGGAAGTAGAAGCGCTGGCAAAAAAATTTGCAGGTGGCAGCACTGAAGGACGTGAAATGATTTCTTACCGGGTAAAATCCGGGGATGTTCTTGGATCCATAGCTATCCGCTATCATGTAAGAGTGACCGACATTAAAAAATGGAATAACCTGTATAGTGACAGAATTCATCAAGGTCAGCGTCTGGCCATTTGGATAATTCCTGCCGGGATTGTTGCTTCTTCTAATACTCAACCATCTACTCCGCAGCCCGTATTGTTATCACCCGATACCAAGACTTATATCGTTCAGCCGGGCGACACGCTTTGGGACATCTCCAGAAAATTACCAGGACTTACTGTGGAAAAAATTAAAAGTCTAAACAATCTGAAAGATAATAACCTGAAGCCAGGCCAGAAATTAATCGTTAGCGCATCCTAGAACGCTGTGACCATTTCATGGAAATTGAATTATAGTAACGTCATATATATTATTTCATGAAATACATTTTTGCATCCATCTTTCTTTCACTCCTTTTATTAAATTCTTGTTCTGATAGTAAAACCAGCGCCAATCTTCCGCCGGCATCTGGACTAACCGGTGACATTTTTTTGGTCATGGATTCGATACAATGGAAAGGCCCTCTCGGCAGGGTGCTGGATTCACTTTTCAGTGCACAAATGGAAGGCCTGCCAAGAGCAGAAAGCATTTATAACATGCGCTGGATAGATCCGCGTAAACTAAACTTTGTGCTTAAGCAACGAAGAAATTTGATCTTTGCTGTTTCCCTTGATCAAAAAACGAGTGGAGCCAATCAAGTGAAAAGGATATTCACCAAACAATCACTTGATCAGATTCGGACAAATCCTGATCTATTTAGTCAGAATGCCCAAAACGTTTTCGCAAAAGGCCAGGAAGTCCTTTATTTATTTAGCCCTACCGAGAAACAACTTATTCAGCACATTCGAAATAATGGAAAAAAACTGATTGAATACTTCGATATAAGGGAAAGAGACAGGCTCACCACCTCGCTATTTAAATCAAAACAAGTAAAGGGAATACCTGAAATATTAAAAAAAGAATTTCAATGTGAAATAAAAGTTCCTTTCGGTTATCAACTGGTAATGAACAATGAAGAGTTTCTTTGGGTACGACAAATCAATCCAAAAGATGATAAGGATATTTTCATTTCCCGTAAGAAATACATATCGCAGGAACAATTCAAAAGAGATAGTCTGATCAGTTGGAGAGATGAAATTTGTAAAAAATATCTATTTGGGGATCCCGATCGCTCCGATACTTATCTTATCACCGAAACTGAAGTTGATCACAAGCCTGTTATTACTCGTGAAATTTCATTTCATAAAAAATTTGCTGTGGAAATGCGCGGCCTTTGGAGAACAAATAATTTTGTAATGGGCGGTCCATTTGTTTCTTATGCCTTAGTTGATCAACCCAAAGGCATAATTTATTACATTGAAGGGTTCACCTTTAGTCCAGGTAAAGAACAACGAGAAATCATGCGCGAATTGGAAACTATTCTATATACTTTCCGCGTAAGTTCAGAACTTCCTGTTTCTCCAAAATAGCACGTTCCAGGATCCTTTTTTCAAAGGATATTTACCTCTAAAATTCGCAAACCTATTAGTTAGATTGTATCTTGCTTTGAACAAGAGAAATAAATAACTACTCGTATGTCTGCCAAAATCCGAAAACAAGACGCCCTCAATTATCACACACAAGGTCAACCCGGTAAGATTGAAGTAGTACCTACCAAGATGCTTAGCACACAGCATGATTTAGCACTGGCTTATTCGCCTGGAGTTGCTGAGCCCTGCAAGGAAATTGCTGTCAATAAGGAAGATGTATATAAATATACTTCCAAAGGAAATCTGGTTGCCGTGATCAGCAATGGCACCGCGGTATTAGGGCTCGGCGATATTGGACCTGAGGCTTCTAAACCGGTAATGGAGGGCAAAGCGGTTTTGTTTAAAAAGTATGCTGGGATCGACAGTTTTGATATTGAAATAGATGAAAAGGATCCGGATGCTTTTATCAAAATTGTAAAATCACTGGAGCCTACGTTTGGCGGAATCAACCTGGAAGATATTAAAGCACCGGAATGTTTCAAGATTGAAACCGAACTTCGAGAGATGATGAACATTCCCATCATGCATGATGATCAACATGGCACAGCGATCATTTCAAGTGCCGCTTTATTAAGTGCACTTGAAATTGTAGGAAAGAAAATTGATGAGATTATTCTGGTCGTTAATGGCGCTGGTGCAGCAGCTGTTTCATGTACCAAACTTTATTACGCGCTCGGCTTGAAAAAAGAAAATCTCATTATGTGCGATAGTAAAGGTGTAATCAACTTAGAGCGCGAAAATCTTGATGCGAGTAAAAAAGAATTCGCAACAACACGGAAAATAAAAACATTACAGGAAGCTGTGAAAGGTGCAGATGTCTTTGTAGGCCTTTCTGTTGCCGATAGCCTCACCCCTGATGATGTTCTTGCGATGGCTAAAGACCCAATAGTATTCGCGTTAGCTAATCCCAACCCGGAGATTGCCTATGACCTCGCAAAAAAAACACGACCAGATATAATTATGGGTACGGGTCGATCTGATCATCCTAACCAAATCAACAATGTTTTAGGTTTTCCCTATATTTTCAGAGGAGCATTGGATGTACGCGCAACAGAAATCAATGAAGCGATGAAACTGGCGGCCGTTCGGTCGTTGGCAGAATTAGCAAAAGAACCTGTTCCTGAAGTTGTCTTTCAAGCTTATGGTATCGATCGTATTGAATTCGGTAAAGACTATTTAATACCAAAGCCATTAGACCCTCGGCTAATTACCACCGTGTCTCCTGCCGTTGCAAAAGCAGCTATGGATTCTGGCATCGCAAAAAATCCAATAACTGACTGGGCTGCTTATGAGCAACAACTACTTAAGCGTATCGGGATCGATCAAAAACTTACTTCTCGAATAATCGATATCGCCAAACAAAAGCCTAAGCAAATTGTCTTTGCCGAAGCCGATCATTTGAAAATATTGAAGGCAGCCCAGATATTACACGATGAAAAAATCGCGTTCCCGATTTTACTAGGCAGTAGGGAAGTAATAGAAAAATTATGCGCTGAAAACAACCTTGAATTAGGTGAATGCAAAATTGTTGATCCAAGCGCAGAAAAAGAACTTACAGAACGTTATGCCAAAGCGTATTATCAAAAGAGACAGCGTAAGGGAGTAACAATGAAGGACGCGGAACGAGTAATGCGAGATCGGAATGCGTTTGGTGCCATGATGGTTGAGTTTGGTGAAGCCGATGCATTAGTGTCTGGATTGACCAAGGATTATCCCAAAACCATATTACCATCATTGCAAATCATTGGCATGGCCGATGGGGTTAAACGGGTGGCCGGTATGTACATCATCATGAACAAAAAAGGGATTTTCTTTTTTGCCGATTGTACCGTCAACAGAGACCCCAACACTGAAGAACTTGTCGAAATCATTGGGTTGGCTGGCAGAGGTGTTAAGTTTTTTGATATGGAACCACGCGTGGCTGTCCTTTCTTATTCCAACTTCGGCTCCAGCAAGGGCGAAATTCCTGAAAAGACAAGCGAGGCAGTAAAGATTGCTAAGAAAAAATTTCCTGATTTAATTTTGGATGGAGAGATCCAAGCCAATGTAGCATTCGATGTTGAATTGCAAAGGGAAATATATCCCTTTAGTGCATTAGCAGAAAAAGGTGCGAATACATTGATCTTTCCAAATCTTTCGTCAGCTAACATCGCCTATAAACTGTTGATGGAAATTGGAGGGGCCGAAGCAATCGGACCCATTTTATTAGGCATGAAAAAACCCGTTCATATTTTACAACTAGGAAGTTCAATCCGTGAAATTGTAAACATGGCGGCCATTGCCGTTGTGGATGCTCAATTGCATGAAAAGAATGATCATCTGTAAAATATCCCAGTAATTTATTGACGTTGTAGATATGGAAAAATGGAGCATTCTTAAAAGGAAATAAAAAATCCACCCATCATCATATCCTTCAAAAATAAAAGATCTGAAAACTTGATTTTCCATTCATTTACTGTGATTCAATCAGTCTGGTAAATCCTTGTTTCCATGCTCAAATCCTCGTAAACTGCGTTTAATTTTTTAAGCTTTTCATGATTGCCTATTTAAAAGGGAAGCTCGTCCACAAAGAACCAACATTTGTTCAAATGGAAGTGAACGGTGTCGGCTACCAGGTGAGTATTTCCCTGCATACATTTTCAGAGATAAAAGATCGTGAGGACCTGAAACTTTTCACCTATATGCAAGTGCGAGAAGATGCCCATGTGCTTTATGGTTTTGCCAGCGAATCTGAAAAACAGATGTTTCTCCAATTAATTTCAGTAAATGGAGTGGGTGCAAATACCGCGCTTGTTGTACTGTCCTATCTTCCACCTTCTGATTTGAGAACGGCCATTATACAGGAGGATGCCGCAGCGCTGCAGGCTGTAAAAGGGATCGGAGGAAAAACTGCGTTACGGTTAATTCTGGAATTGAAAGATAAACTGAAAAGGGACGGAGGAGAAGAACCCGGAAAACCTGGATTTGGGCACAATACCATGCGTTACGAGGCGTTAACAGCCTTGGTAACCTTGGGCATAGCCAAACCGGCAGCAGAGAAGAGCATAGATTCCATTCTGAAAAGAATGGGTACATCAATAAGTTTAGAAGAGCTGGTAAAGCAAGCACTAAAAAACGCCTGAACCACGATTGAGTACATCTACTTGGAAGATTAATTTCGTCCTCGGACTAATCATTTGTCTGATATCAGGCTGGTCCGCAACTGTCGCTTTCGGGCAACAGCAAGATACTGTGCGTTCCACTGTGGATACGACTCAGACAATTATTGCCAACCCATACAGGCCATCCTTTCGTTTACGCGACCGATACGGTGATCCGTTTTCAAACTACACGACCTACTCTCCCTTATACCTGAATAATCCAAAAAATATTTCCACAGAAATCTCCATTGATACAGGAAGGAATTATACAATTACCGAAAAGATAGGTGGAGTCTATTACCGCCCCAACTCAAGTATGTCCTTTGATGAGTTTAGTCAACAGCAGGACAGGATTATCAAACGTAGCTATTGGCAAGCGCGAAGCAAAGCATTGGATGGTGAGAGTGCGGTAAGCAGCAGGAACCTGATCCCTAAAATTTACGTCAGCCCGGTACTTGACAGGATTTTTGGAGGCAGTTATGTAGAATTGATTCCTCGTGGCTTTGTGAACCTTGATTTTGGAGCGCAATTCCAAAAAATTGAAAATCCTGCCATCCCCATTCGACAGCAGCGAAACGGAGGGTTTGAGTTTGATCAGCAGATCAATTTAAGTGTTGTGGGAAAAGTGGGTGAAAAATTATCGGTCACAACCAATTTTGACAACAACAACTCCTTCGACTTTCAGAATAATATGAAAGTAGAATATACCGGCTTTAAGGAGGACATTCTAAAAAAACTCGAAATCGGTAATGTGAGTTTACCCTTGAATAACAGTTTGATCACCGGATCGCAAAATCTTTTTGGGATCAAAGCACAAATGCAGTTTGGAAAATTATTCGTTACCACCATAGCCACCACGCAGCGCGGAAAACAATCTTCTATAAAAGTTCAGGGCAGCACCAATGGTGCTGCACAAGGCAGACCATTCGAGATTGTGGGATCCAACTATGACGAAAACCGTCACTTCTTCTTAGGACAATTCTTCCGCGATAATTTTGAATCTTGGTTAGGAACATTGCCTCAAATTACTTCAGGTATTAACGTGACCCGTGTAGAAGTGTACCTGCTCAATCGACAGAATGACACACAAACCTTGAGAAACGTTGTTGGCTTTATGGATATGGGTGAATCCGACAAGATATATCGCAAAGATATTCTTACGTCCAACGCG
>JAHEMS010000034.1:0-1082 GCA_024643595.1 Bacteroidota bacterium | reverse complement strand
CCCCTCGGTCTCCTACCTCCAACGCAGCCAATAATTTGTTTGATAAATTAGGAACCATATCAGCTTCATCCGATGGAATTAACCAGGCCCTTGAGGGCTTAGGGTTGGTGAACGGAACTGATTTTGAGAAAATCACGAGTGCCCGAAAATTATCTCCCACCGAATTTATTTTCAACAAAGAACTAGGTTACCTCACTCTTCAACGCAAGTTGCAAAATGATGAAGCCCTGGCCATTGCCTTTGAATATACCTATAACGGCAGGGTGTATAAGGTAGGAGAACTCACAGAAGATTATTCCAACAAGCCTGAGGATGAAGTCGTGTATTTAAAAATGCTTCGTCCGCGCAAAATCAGTATCAAGGATCCACAGGGAAAAATTTTTCCAACCTGGAATCTGATGATGAAGAACATCTATAACCTGAACGTAAGCCAACTAACGCGGGAAGGATTCCAACTGCGTATAATCTATCGTGACGACCGAACCGGAATTGATAATCCACAATTGCAGGAAGGAGATTATGCTCGTACACAACAGTTGATCCAGGTGTTTGGTCTTGACCGACTCAACCCTTACAACGATCCCCAACCGGATGGTAATTTCGATTTTGTTGAAAAAATTACGGTGAGTACCGAAACAGGATTGATCATCTTTCCATTCCTTGAACCTTTCAATAAAGCGCTACGAAATCTTTTTGCCAAAGAAACCAACCAAAACATTCGTGATCAGTTGATCAATAAATATGTTTATGATACGCTTTATCGCACCACTAAAGCCGAGGCGGAACTATTTGCTACCAAAAATAAATTTTACCTGACGGGCTCATTTAAAGCTGGTTCTGGAAAAGACATAATTATTCAAGGGTTCAATATTTCACAAGGTTCTGTAAAAGTTTATGCCGGCGGTTCCCCCCTCAGGGAAGGAACTGATTATACTGTCGACTATACATTTGGAAAAGTGACAATCCTAAACGAAGGTATTCTCAGTTCTGGAAAAGACATAGATATCACCTATGAACAACAAGATCCATTTGCCTTTCAGACACGATCATTGCTGGGAACCCGTCTGGATTATAAACTTAAT
>JAHEMS010000413.1 GCA_024643595.1 Bacteroidota bacterium | reverse complement strand
TTCATTACTGACAAGCAAGTACGTGCAGAATTAGGTGCTCCAGGTCAGAACGGTACTTACATGGTACGTGTAGCGGTAGGTGAAAAGATTGGACAAATCTGGGGACCTGTTTTTGCAGGAGTTTCAACTGATGGAAAAGGAACGCCTGTATTTGCTGATTTGAATGGTGATGGCAAAATAGTGTCAGCTCCCGGACAGGCGCTGGCTGAAGATGGTGACTTTAAAGAACTAGGTCAGGGGCTTCCAAAGGCTGAATTTGGTTGGACTAACCAGTTGAACTATAAAAACTGGGACTTGAACGCCTTCTTCAGAGCAGCCTTTGGTCATAGCCTGGTGAACAACTTCCGGGCATTTTATGAGCCTTTGGATCCTGGTGCGATTAACTCCTATAATAGAATTCAGACGAGTAAAGCCGTTCCTGGTTTAACCTCAGCTCAATACAGTTCATTATATGTAGAGAAGGCTGATTTCTTTAAGTTGGATAACATTACCCTTGGGTATAACTTCAAGACTTCTTCTACCGCATTCAGGAATATCAGGTTATATGCCAGCGTGCAGAATGCCTTTATTATTACCAAATATACTGGTGTTGATCCTGAGCCACAATTGGCTGATCCAGGACCTGTAGATAATGGCAACTTTGCGTCAACCACGCAAGATGTATTATCACCGGGTATGGACAGAAGGCAAAGCTACTTCAACTCCAGAACCTTTACTTTTGGTTTGAATATCGGTCTGTAAAAAAAAAGAGAAGAGATATATGAAAAATCTATTTAAATATACATTGATAACAGCGTTCGCATTTGGTGCGCTTTCGTGTACCGACCTGGAGGAGGAGATTGTGGATAGCTATACCACGAAAATCACTCCGGCAAATCCTGGTGTCGGTACCAAAACCAACGTGAATAAACCTACTCCAAACGATGGTTTAGGAGGTGCATTTAGCCGTTTGCTAAATGGTACAGGTGGCCATGGTGGTTATTTCTCACTACAAGAGCTTCCTACTGATGAAGCTGTAATTACACAAAAAGGTGGTGACTGGTTTGATGGTGGAGAAAATCTATTTGCCCATCAGCACAACTTTAAGTCTTCCGGTATGATTGGCGTTGAAGGGGCATGGAATGATACCTTTGGTGGTATTTTCCAGTGCAACGACATATTGAAAGAAGCTGGTCTTTCTGTTGAAAAACAAGCCCAGTTGAGAATGTTACGCGCTTATTTCTACTGGAGATTGTTGGATTTATACGGTAATGTTAAAATTGTAACAACACCAGGTGTGGATGTTCCACAATCCAATCGTCTTGCCGTTTACAATTTTGTTGAAGCTGAACTTCTTGCGGCTTTACCTAATCTTCCCGCTGGAAGAGGCGAATATGGACGAGCCACCAAAGGTGCGGCAAACGCATTACTTTCAAGGTTATATCTTAATGCCAAAGTATACAAAGGACTGGCTGCATTTGATAATGCGGATTTGCAAAAGTCGATAGATTATGCAGATGCGGTGATCAATTCAGGCAACTGGTCGCTTGAACCTGACTTTAAGAAAGTATTTTCTCCTGATAACGTTGAAAACGTGGAGCATATCATGGTTGCTCCTTTTGACGAAGCAACCGGTGGTGGAATGAATTTCCCTTACATGACGCTTCATTATCCTAGCCAGTTGACTTTTAAATTAGCTCAGCAGCCTTGGAATGGTTATTCAACCCTGGAGGATTTTTATAACTCGTTCGAAGATGCTGACAAGAGAAAGGCTGCCAGTTTTATTGTGGGACCACAGTATGCCTACAATGTTGATCCTGCTATAAAGACCCCAATCCTGGATTTGGCCTTTGATAAAGCTGACCCGGATGGCGCTCCAATCAACTATACTCCGTTTGTTAATGAATTGTTTCCAAACGGTTCACGTCAGGGGGGTGCAAGACTTGGAAAATTTAGTTTCAAGATCGGACAAAATCCTGATGCCGATAACGACTTCCCGGTGTTGAGATTGGGTGAAGTTCTTTTAAATAAGGGAGAAGCTTTATTCCGCCTCGGACAGGTTGGTGCGGCTGAAACCGAAATTAATAAACTGCGTACGAGGGCAGGAGTTGGTTCTATTGCTCCTTTGACTGAGGGTAAATTATTAGCTGAGCGTGGAAGAGAATTGTTCCAGGAATCACTAAGACGTACTGACCTGATTCGCTTTGGGGCTTGGGGAAATGCATGGTGGTCAAAACCTGCACATAGTGACCCCAATAAGAATTTAATGCCTATTCCTAACTCAGCCATTGTGGCAACAGGCTCAACGGCCAATAAGCTTACACAAAACCCTGGTTACTAACATTTAGTTACCGTTAGTTTTGTAATTTTGAAATAGCGTTCAACTCAGGTTGAACGCTATTTTTATTTAAGCATGAGATTTCTCTTAATTGTCGCGTTGTGTGTTCTGTGGGGTTGCTCAAAAGATCTTCCAAAAAAAACTGTATTGTTTTCAACAATCACAAAGGAAAGTGGTATTGATTTCCATAATGATCTGAAATTTACGGAGGAGCTTAATCCGTATACATATCGAAATTTTTATAATGGAGCCGGGGTAGCCATTGGTGATATCAACAATGACGGACTTGCCGATATTTACTTTGCCGGTAATCAGGTGGATAATAAATTATTCATTAACGAGGGAAATTTTCATTTCAAAGACATCACTGAAAATGCGGGTGTTGCCTGTAAGGGGGTTTGGTCTTCGGGAGTCACGTTGGTGGATATCAACGCTGATGGTTTTCTGGATATTTATGTTTGTAAATCGGGTAGCCCGAATACACCCAATAGAAACAATGAATTGTTTATTAATAATGGAGATTTAACATTCACCGAAAAGTCAAAAGAATATGGTTTGGATATCATTGGATTGTCGGTTCAAGCTGCATTTTTTGATTATGACAAAGACGGAGATCTGGATTGCTACTTACTAACGAATTCTTTCAAATCAATTGGTAATTATGACCTGGTAAAAGATCAGCGAGAAATTCCGGATCCGCTGAATGCTGGCAATAAATTTTTTATCAATGAAAATGGGAAGTTCATTGACTTTTCAGCTAAGGCCAACATTTATAGAAGCAACATCGGCTTTGGACTGGGTATTACATTGGGTGATTTTAACAATGATACCTGGACCGATATTTTTGTTTCCAATGATTTTTTTGAAAGAGACTACCTGTACATCAATAATCAACACGGTGCTTTCACCGAATCGCTGACCGACTATTTCGAATCCATCAGTATGGGTTCTATGGGCGCAGATTTCGCTGATCTGGATAATGATGGAGACCCCGAATTATTTGTTACTGAAATGTTGCCAGATTCATTACATCGCAAAAAATCAAAGACGGTTTATGAAAACTGGAATAAATATGACCTGAATATTCAAAATGGATACTATCATCAATATCCAAGGAATGTTCTCCAGAAAAAAATTGGTGACAAGGACTATGTCGATATTGGCAGATTGGCTGGCGTGTCAGCTTCGGAATGGAGTTGGGGTGCATTGCTTTTCGATATGGACAATGATGGCAGGAGAGATATATTTATTGCCAACGGGATCTATAAGGATTTGCTCGACCGGGATTATCTCACCTACACCGGGGCGGAAGATAATATCAGGAGAATAATCAGGGAGGAGGATAATGCCATAGTTAAGTTGATTGATTTAATGCCTTCCTCTGCATTTCCGAATTATGCTTTTAGGAATGAAGGTAATTTCAGTTTTAAAAATACATCAGCTGAATGGGGCTTTGGCGAATCCATGTACTCCAGTGGAAGTGCCTATGGCGATCTTGATAATGA
>JAHEMS010000412.1 GCA_024643595.1 Bacteroidota bacterium | reverse complement strand
AGGTAATCATCTCGTTTTTAATCCGTACCGCTCTGTTAATTAAGTCAGCCAGCAATATTGATTTTACACCGGGCAATCTTTTTGGAATTTATAGCATTGGATTATTCTTTGACCTTGTCAATTCAAGTTACTTTATTATTCCTTTTGTGCTGTATATATGGCTGGTACCAAACAGACTTTTTGTAAAGCCATGGCATCATTACCTCACTTATTTCGTTTTCTACTTTTTTATAGCCGCTTTGCTTTTTGATGCGGTATCAGAATGGTTTTTCTGGGATGAATTCAGTGCCAGGTTCAATTTCATCGCGGTAGACTACCTGGTTTACACGACAGAAGTGATTGGAAATATTCGCCAATCTTACCCGATTGAATGGATCATTGTGGGTATCCTCCTTTTGTCTGGTTTTTTCCTTTATCTGCTCCGTCCAATCATTGACTTTTCTTCCAGCTTCTCAATTCGATTCAAACACCGAACTCCTTACGCTATTGTTCTGCTGATCATACCTCTCTTCTTTTATTTTTCAGTGAACAACAAAATGCACAAGTTCAGTAGCAATGCATTCGTCAATGAGCTTTCGGGCAATGGCCTTTATGAACTTTTTGCTGCCTATCTTAATAATGAGCTGGACTATGAACAGTTTTACCGCAAGATGGGTGATGATGAATCATTTGAACTAATCAGTTCGTTGCTAAAAACTCAGGAAAGCAATTTCAATGATAGCGCACCAAAGAGCATTGAACGCGATATCATCAATGAAGGAGAAGCCAAAAATCTGAATGTTGTTCTCATCAGTATAGAAAGTTTCAGTGCCGAGTTCATGAAACTTTATGGCAACGAACAAGGCATAACTCCTTTCCTGGATTCGTTGGCAGATCATTCCCTGTCTTTCACTCGGCTATATGCAACCGGTACCCGAACCGTTCGCGGACTTGAAGCATTGAGTTTATGCATTCCTCCTACGCCGGGTCAGTCTATTGTTAGGAGACCCAATAACGAACAATTATTCACCCTTGGACAAGTTTTCGGTGATAAAGGCTATGAAAGCAAATACATCTATGGAGGCTATGGATACTTCGATAATATGAGTTACTACTTCTCAAATAATGGGTACGAAGTAATTGACCGTCAAAAAATTCCGGATGAAGAAATTGATTATGAAAATGTTTGGGGTGTCGCCGATGAAAATCTGTTTACACTGGCTGAAAAAGAAATAGATAATACCTTTAAAAAAGGGAAACCGGTATTTGCTCACATCATGACCACCTCCAATCACCGTCCTTTTACTTACCCGGATGGCAGGATTGATATACCATCACATACTAATCGTGAAGGGGCTGTAAAGTATACTGATTATGCCATCCGCAAGTTTATCCATGAAGTCAAATCAAAACCCTGGTTTGAAAATACAATTTTCATCATTACCTCAGATCATTGTGCGTCCAGTGCTGGCAAAACGGAATTGCCTGTGAATAAATATCATGTTCCTATGCTTATTTATGCTCCTCATCATGTTAAACCAGGTAAAATGGATAGGCTCATGAGCCAGATTGATATTGGACCAACCATATTGGGCATGTTGAATTTCAGCTATAAAAGTAAATTTTTCGGCTACGACATTTTTAAACTCGAAGAAGGTCGTGAACGGGTGTTTATTAGTACCTATCAGAGCTTAGGATATCTTAAAAATGATAAGCTTGTCATTCTTAATCCTCAACGGCTGGTAACCACCGTAAAGCCTGATTACGAAAATGGTACCAGCATAAAACTGGATGATGATCCCCAGTTGATAAAGGAAGCAATTGCCTGGTATCAGATTGCGAGTTATGGATTTACACACGGACTACTCAAGAACAAAAAACAATAATCTGGTGTCGATTATTTAAAAGGCACATATCTTTTTAAAGATCCAGCCAATTTTTGAAGTCCTGCACCTACTTTAAAATCTCATCTTGGAATTAGTGATCCTTATCAATACTTTGTGCCCTGAAATAAATTGAAAGATGAAAAGATCCTTAATTGTACTTATTCTCGGAATGTCCTTTCAGATGGCTATTGCGCAGCCTGTAAATAAATTTATTAACGAACAAAATGTTACTCGCGTCATCAAAACCCTCACTGCTGATGATATGATGGGACGATCTGCTTCTCGACCAGAACACATAGAAAAAGCAACCGCATTTATTGAAAATGAGTTTAAGCGAATCGGACTCAAATATTTTACCGGACTGACCACCTTCCGTCAGGAATTTATTAAAGAAATGATTGCCCCCGCGCAGGTTGAAATGATGATTAATGGAATTCGAATTGAGCAAGAGAATATCGTATTGGCCTCCGAGAGCAAATCGATCAACCTTACACAAGGACTGAACATTAAAACCATCGACTATGACGAAACCAATCCCAACAAAAGACAATTTCTTTTGGGCAAAGTATTTGGTATGGTGCGTGGAGATACTACTTCATCCATCATTTTAGTTTCACCGGAATTCGCTATTGAATTCCGAGAGTTGCACTCCTACTTCGGCAAAAGGTTTATCAACAACCGGAAGTCCACTAAACTTTTCGTATTAGGAAAATACGATGTCCAAACTTATTCTGTAAAGGCAACTCAGCATGTTGAATCTATCAAGATGGCCAATGTGGTGGGCATTATTCCTGGAAAATCAAAACCCAATGAATACGTTGTCTTCTCTGGTCATTACGATCACATTGGCATAAGACATGCTGTAGCAGGCGACTCGATCGCCAACGGCGCAGATGATGATGCGTCAGGAACTACGGCTGTGATAGAATTGGCACGTTACTTTAAAAAAATCAAGAACAACCAGCGCTCACTTGTTTTTGTAGCTTTTACCGCCGAAGAGATTGGTGGTTTTGGATCAAAATATTTTTCTGAAAAATTAAACCCGGATCAGGTAGTAGCCATGTTCAACATTGAAATGATTGGGAAGCCTTCCAAATGGGGTCAAAACTTTGCTTTCATCACTGGATATGAACGCTCAGATTTCGGCGAAATTCTTCAGAAGAATTTAACTGGAACACCTTTTGAATTCAAACCAGATCCTTATCCGGAACAAAATTTATTTTACCGGTCGGATAACGCCACTTTGGCGAGGTTAGGCGTGCCGGCTCACACAATATCCACGGATGAAATCGATATCGATAAATATTATCATACTGTGGATGATGAGGTTGAAACGCTAGACATGAAAAATATTACGGTCACTATTCAAGCTATCGCGCTGAGTGCTAAGTCCATAGTAAATGGCACAGATACTCCTAAAAGAATTGATAAAGCTACTTTGAGGTAAAAGTAACACTGGATCTAACCTTGTTTCAATCCACAAGTTAACCGAACTATTTTATTCGAATAAAATGGGATTTAATGAGAAGCATACCAGCTTGGCCACTTAAAGACCAATTAAGTCGAAATGCATCCCAACGACGAGAAATCTCAAATTTCAAATCGACCTTATCTAAGGTAGGTGGCCAGCTAATTTTTTAATTACTTGCGAATGAATTAAAGCATGATCGCGTTATTGAATCGAAATTCTTTGTTTTACCTGGCCCTCTTCTGCCAGATGTTGCTTTTAAACAACTGTTCCGAGGATGAATTATCCCCTACAGGAAAAAAGCTGGTTTTAACATTTGTGAATGTAGGATTAAGTTCAACAGCTGAAATCTACGTGACTGACCCGGATGGCAACTTGCTGGAAAGTCAATCGGCAAATGGGCAGATGAACTTCTTTACTACCAATGAATCCTCTCCCTATTATCACCTTACGATCATTGATTTATTATCTGCAAATAGTTACAGCATCAAAACCT
>JAHEMS010000411.1 GCA_024643595.1 Bacteroidota bacterium | reverse complement strand
AACGCCAATATTGATCTGTCTGGATTATCGATAGAGAAATTAAAAATAAATACGGCTAGTGCAGATGTAAACATTAATTATAATTCACAAATAGAAAATAAAATTACCATGGATACCTTTTGTGTAAAGGTGGACATGGGCTCCATTAATGCACATCACCTTAACCTCGCTAAGTCAAAAGTGGTTAAAGCAGAGGTTGGTTTTGGAAATATGTTTCTCGACTTCAGTAATAAACCTTCTGTGTCCAATCATATTATAGGTAGCGTAGGAGCTGGTAACTTGATTATTAATCTGCCTTCTGAAGAAGTTCCTGTGCTCGTTACCATCAATGAATCATGGTTATGCAGCATCAGTCTTTCTCGCTCATTGAAAAAGATCGGACCGTATAAATTCGCAAACGCCACTTATACAAAAGAAAGTACGAATGCCCTGGTTTTCGACCTGGATGTTTCCATGGGCAAGATCATCTTTCGCGAGAGCAAACATTAATAACTTTAGTGATTTAGATTTTGGTTTGAACGATATCCGAACTACTTTCGGAAAAGATTCAGATACTTTTTTCAACAGTATTTATTAATCACAAAATCCGTGGAAGCACTTGTTGTTAAAAACGTTACCAAGCGTTATTCAAATCACACCGCACTCGATTCAGTCACTCTTACTATTCCTGAAAAATCCATATATGGACTATTAGGTCCAAATGGAGCTGGGAAAACAACATTAATTCGAATTATCAATCAGATCATTGACTGTGATGCTGGTGAGGTTTCTGTATTTGGAGAGGCTCTTCAAGCCAAACATATTGAGATTATCGGATATCTACCCGAAGAAAGAGGCTTATATAAAAAGATGAAAGTGGGAGATCAGCTTCTTTACCTGGCCCAATTAAAAGGACTGAGCCGAAAAGAAGCGCTTTCCCGTATAAAAGTGTGGCTCGATAAATTTGAAATAAGAGATTGGTGGAACAAAAAAGTTGAAGATCTTAGCAAGGGAATGGCTCAAAAAGTGCAATTCATTAGCACTGTCTTACATGAACCCAGACTAATAATATTGGATGAACCTTTTTCAGGCTTTGATCCTGTCAACGCTCAACTCATTACTGAGAAAATTCTGGAATTAAAAGAAAAAGGAAGTACCATAATATTTTCTACTCATCGGATGGAAACTGTAGAGTCTCTTTGCGATCATATTGCCCTCATCAATAAATCAAAAAAAATACTGGAAGGCCCCAAGAAACAAGTAAAGGATCAATTCAAGTCGAATACATTTATTGTCGAACATAGGGGAAATCATTTTGCCTTACCCAGTGATCGATATGAGATAGTCAAACAGGAAGTGATTGAAGATGATTTATTTTCTACTACTCTCAAAGCAAGCGAAGGGATTAAAGGCAATCAGGTGATCCGCGACCTCATTGATATTACAGAAGTCCATAGCTTCCAGGAAAAAATTCCTGGAATGGCAGATATCTTTATCAGCCTCGTTAAGGGAGAAGCCGATGAAGCCCTCAAAAAACATTTACTTGAATTATAACCTGAATTATTGAGACGATACTATGAATAAGATCTGGTTAATTATCCAACGCGAATTCATGAACCGGGTGCTGAAGAAATCTTTTTTGATTACGACCATCCTTGTTCCGCTTATCTTCCCTGCCATTATCGGAGGCCTGGCTTATGTAGCCATTAAAGATGCTGAATCAGCAAAGGCAGATGTGGTTCATGTGCTGGACGAAAGTAAAATGTTTACCTTCGAAGACAGCAAACATTTTAAGTTTATTTCCATTGACCAATCATTGGATCAGGCAAAAAAAATATATAACGCCACCAAAGACTTTGCACTCCTTTACATACCCAATCTGGATATCAATAAACCAGAAGGTGTTTTGCTCTATACCAAAGAAAACCCCAGTATAGATAAAGTGGGAGATCTTGAATCGCTGATTGAGAATCGAATTCATGATCTAAAACTTCAGGAATATAAAATCGATGAAGCTACCCTTAAAAGCTTACGTCCCCAGGTAAGTCTAAAACAATTTAACCTGACTGATAGCGGAGAAGAGAAGTCAAGTAATTCAGGAATTTTATACGGTCTTGGATTTGGCTTGGGCATCTTGATTTATATGTTTGTCTTGATTTACGGCATCCAGATTATGCAAGGTGTAATTGATGAAAAAACATCAAAAATTGTAGAAGTAATTGTTTCATCCGTAAAGCCCTTTCAATTGATGCTGGGGAAAATTATAGGAATCGCCTCTGTCGGTTTATTGCAGTTTACCATTTGGATCATTTTAATTTCCGCGCTTTCATCAGGCACGTTGGCTTACTTCGGATTAAAGATGCCGCAAAAACAAATGATGGAGCAAATGACCAAGCAGATGAATAATGACCCCGAAATGAAAGCAGCTATGGATCAACAAAACTCCAAGGTTGGTGAGTTGCTGGGCAACCTTAGCGAGATTCCTTTTGGAAAAATCGCCGTCGTCTTTGTCTTTTATTTTTTAGGAGGTTATCTGTTATATGGAGCGCTCTTTGCAGCAGTCGGTTCAGCTGTGGACTCTCAGCAAGAAGCACAACAATTTCAATTCCCTGTTACCCTTCCGCTTCTGATTGGGTACCTGGGTTTATTTATGTTCATTTTACGTGATCCTCATGGGTCAGCCAGCTTCTGGCTTTCTATCATTCCATTTACATCACCCGTAGCTATGGTCGGACGTATTTCGTTTGGCGTGCCTGACTGGGAATTGGCGCTATCTATGATTTTATTGGTTGCCGGGTTTTTGCTCACGACATGGATAGCCGGTAGAATTTACCGAGTCGGAATTTTAATGACCGGAACGAAAGTGAGCTATAAAGTATTGGCTAAATGGTTTATGATGAAGTCATAGCCCAGACGCATTACTGAAAATATAGAACCGGGTACTGTATCCGGTTTTTTTATTTAATTTCCATGCCGATATGAAAAAAATACCACTGCCAGCCTCAATGGATTTCTATCAAGACAACACGAAGTTGAAGTGGATTATTTTGGTGGTCTCTGTAATCATAAGTGCAGGATCTATATACTATACCAATTTTTTGGTGAATCAACTTAAAGAAAGAGAAAAACAACAAGTCGAATTATTTGCTAAAGCATTGGAATATATTACTCGATCCGAAGAGAGTATCGACTTTGTTACTAATGAAATCATATTTAAAAATAAGTCTATACCCGTTATCTGGATTACAAAAGACAAAGAATATCAATACACGAATATTGATTTGAGGGAATCACTATCTGATGAAAAGAAAGAAACTTTTTTGAAAAATCAGGTGGAGGAAATGAAGGCAGCGTACGTCCCCATTGAAATGACCTCAATTAATGAAAATGGAGAAATCGAAAGCTACGGATTTGTCTATTACAAAAACTCAAAACTGCTTACTCAACTTATCGCATTCCCGTATGTTCAGTTATCGGTTATCGCCATTTTAGCCTTTATATCTTACCTGGCTTTTAATTATTCACGAACTGCAGAACAAAACCAGGTTTGGGTCGGACTGGCCAAGGAAACTGCTCATCAATTAGGGACACCGCTTTCTTCACTGATGGCTTGGATTGAAGTTTTACGGGATGACCCCGTAATCAAAAATAAAGGAATTGTTGAAGAGCTCGATAAAGATATCAGGAAGCTTACCGTAGTCACCGAGCGCTTTTCAAGTATTGGATCAACTCCTGTTTTAAAAGATGAAAACATTTATCAATTGGCCAATAATGTGGTGGGCTATTTGCGTCCAAGGGTTTCCTCAAAAATCAACTTTGAAGTTCACACATTATCCGAAACAATTCGAGCCCAG
>JAHEMS010000410.1 GCA_024643595.1 Bacteroidota bacterium | reverse complement strand
AGTGTAAAGAAATCCGTACGATTATTTTCTGGTGTTGTAGCATTTTCAATAAAGATATCCGTAAAGCCCCTCATGATCATCCAATATCCCTGCCCTCGGCTAATGGTTTTTAACGTGGCGGGATATTCATCATATTGGTCATCTCCTTTATAGGCAAACATTCGCCAGTTGGCATCATTTGCTTCACCCAATTCATCAAACAAAGTTGCAATCTGGTTGTCGATTACAGCATGAGGAACCGATATGATCTGATAACTGCTTTCCGACTGGCCAAAAAGCAATGACTTCATTTTTGGTTTGCTTGCTTCAAACTTGATGTAGGAATAATGATATGTATTTTCTGTGGAAGGCGATCGTTCCTTGTTCCCAGTGACATCCTGTGCCTCGAAATAATACTCAAGGCCCATGGCATCATACCAGTTGTCCGGTACCGCTATAGTAAATTTTGAATTAGTCGATGTTGCCCCACTGGAGGGTGTCATGGAAGCTGATTCAAATGGAGCACTTGATAGTGCGCTGATACCTCTATAAAAAATCTTCGTATTAGTGGAGGAAATGGATTTATTGTCTGATACAATAAGTTCGAATACTTTTGGAGTGCCCGTTACAAGGTTAGAAGTACTGAAGGTTAATACCGGCTTTTCTATGTCCGGTTCATCAACGGTAGTAAAAGTCCATGAAGTTTGATTGGTAATTCCCGCAAACACATTTCCAAAGATGTCAGTGAAAGCTCCATTATCAACAATGATAAAATAACTCTTCAGATAGTTAATAGTAACGGTTGGTGCGAATGTGATCGTTTTTCCATTGTTGGTCAACGAACCCGTCGGGGCATCAAACACTTCAACAGGATTGACCGTATTTGTACTCTCAAATAAACGCACTTTTTTACCGGCAATCCCCTTCACCGCTTCACTGAAGGTGAGTGTAATTTTAAAATTAATAGGAATATTAACATCTGCATTGATAGGATTTAATGATGCAACTGTGGGAACGGCATTATCATTAGGGAGAATAATTGCTGAGCTTTTTAAAATGGGCCGATCAGGTACCAATGCGTAGGCATAGCCTGAACTTTCATCGATGTCATATTTATAGGTTTCAAAACCTGAGAACTCGATGCTTTGCCAATTCTTGCCTTGATCGCGGGATAACCAAAGCTCGGAAATATTGGTATCCCTTATAAAGAAGTATCCTGAGTTTGTAACGGTCATTCTGCCACCAGAGGGAGTAGCCCGTGATGTCCAGGTTATTCCATCAGACGACTCATATAGCACCCGGCCCCAACTAAATACATATAGTTTATTGTTATAAACATGAACACTTTCTGGCTCGGTGGGAAATTCTATTTTTTCGATGGCGCCAAATTGAACTTTATATAAACCATGGGCAGGACTCTTGGTTTCATCATACCCCAGGAAATAAACGATGTCGTCCTTTGCTGCTATTGTTTGCAGACCAACTGTTGGAACAATTGAAAGGTCTATAACATCTGTCCATGTCGACAAGTTGGTAGACTTCACAATTTTCCTGACTCCATTCAAGTCACGGACTGCATAATAATTAATTTCATCGGGCGTGGACAGTACTGAATAATATCCACTCTCTGCATTCTGGTTTACCCAGGTACTACCACCGTCTGAAGAGAGCGCGAAACCGCTTCCAAAAGCAATTAATTTTCCGCTCGGAAGTTTCTTAACAAGATCGGTGTAAACGCCTGAATTTACCTGGCTAAAAGTTTGTCCATTATCGGTTGACTTTAAGAATTGACCACCGCCCCCAGCTGCAAATAATCGTCCATTGGTTGCCGCCAACGAATACAAACCTTCTCGAAACAGTCCCTTATTTCCCTGAAAGTCTGAAAACGTATTTCCGTTATCTGTTGACACTTTAATTCCATAAGGTGTCGTTTTATACAACGATGAACTCTGCCACATAAAATCAAGTCCTTCGTTGAGATAATCTGTATCATTCCGCTTTGTCCATGTTGTGCCACCATCAGGTGAGCTATACAAGGCCGTATAATTTGAAAAGTAATATTGATTGTTTGCCGGTGATAAAAATATTTTCCTATAAAATTTATAACCCCAGGCTTCAATGGCAGGGAGGTTCCCTTTTATCGATGTCCAGGAAGAGCCGGAATTGGTAGTTTTAAAGATATTGTCTGAAGTAACGACAGCCAGCGCACCAGCCTCAAGTGCATTAATGGAGAGTATTTCTTTATTGTTGGAAAGATCTACTCCGCTTACGGTACTCCATGTTACCCCGTGATCGGCAGATTTCATCAACGAAGGTGTGTTATTGACGATCCGGGAAGCGAAAATAATTCCGGTTGATGAAATATTTATCTGTTCAAAAGTTCCGGAATTTGCAGTAGGTGGCACCGTAAAAGAAGCACCATCGTTGGTCGATAACAAAACACCCCCATTTTTGGTAATGATCAGGTTGCCATTAGCCGCCTTAATTATTTTTCGCAAGTCAATAAACTCACCATCCACTTGCAATTGAGTCCACGTACTTCCATTGTTCGTGGAAGAAAATAATTGGTTGGAAGTAATTGAATAGAATTTCCCATTATTATCCAGCCATGCATCCGTTAACCCATATTTTATACCTGGATTGACTTTTCTATCCCACTGGCTGGTACCCACATTATATTGGTAAATATTCCAAAGAGAAGCAGTAAATAATTGCCCGGAACCATTCTTAAATAGCTTTTTGTAGTAACCTCCATTGGGCCCAGATAAAGGTTGCCATGAAAAGTTAATGGAAGGAGGAATTTCATTAGCGGGTAGAATTAAGTTGCCTGTAAATTTCTTAAGCGGACCTCCCGTACATACTGCATAAAAGTTATTACTGGCATCTTGTGCTATATCCCTTATAGCTCCCTGGCTTGCGAATGAGAATCCTCGCCAGTTTTTTCCATCATCCTGGGTAACCAATAATGATTGGAAGGTTGAAACTCCTATTCCACCAACCCCCTGGCGAATCGGAATTAATTGATCATGGTAATTTGAAATTGTAGTCCATGTTGTGCCCTCATCTGCACTGATGGCTATTTTGGTGCCATCAGAACCATAAATCTTATTATTCAGCGTAAAGAATCCAACGGAACTAGAACTTGCCTCGCTAAGCGGTGAAATTAATTTGCTCGCAAGCCATGGAGTACCCGATACATCTATCTTCCAATATTCTGATTTGTCATTGGCGTTATTGGTTATGGCAACATAAATTTTATTGTTCAGATAAAACCCATACATAACAACGTATGAAGCTGGCATTCCGGAAACCGTTTTTGCGTTCCAGGTGACGCCTAAATTATTTGATAATGCACTACCGGCACCTGAAATACCATACACATCTGAGGTAGCTGCAACTGGTAAATAAACATCATAATTTGTTGCTGTAAGAATACTCCAATTGATGCCATCCGTTGTTTTGGCCGTGCCAGAAGTCGTTGTTCCAATCACAGAATTGTCCTGAAGTTTTGTTAGCTTCTGACCCCAGCGCGGGCCATACATATAAAATGGATGAGGCTTATGGGAAAAAGTTTGGCCATTATCAGTAGATACCCACATGCCTTTCGTTCCATTGTCACCTTTGGCAACAATATTCCCATTAGATAATACTTCGATATCAGCACCCCAGAAATTTTGAATCATATCGGGCTGGGTACCGTTTACCATGGTCCAGGTTTGGCCGCTATCGGTGGAGCGAAAGATGCCACTTCCATCCGTGCCAGCGTAGACTTCAGTCGCACTTTTCCATCGCACTACTCGCACATTGTAATCACTATACTCCTGATTAGGCTTTGTTCTGGATGTCCAGGTGGGC
>JAHEMS010000409.1:695-3836 GCA_024643595.1 Bacteroidota bacterium | reverse complement strand
TATACTTTTCGGCAGAATTATTACTTCATGATGGGCGATAATCGCCACAATTCTTTAGACTCTCGTTATTGGGGATTTGTGCCAGAAGATCACATCGTTGGGAAGGGATTCTTTATTTGGCTTTCAATAGATAAATATGCCAGCTTCGTAAACAAGATTCGTTGGAGAAGATTCTTTAAGTTAGTTGAATAGCCTTTATTCTTGTTGTATTTGATTTTGTGTTAGTGAGATTGCATTCGAATAATTTGGTTTTATAGCAATCTTAACAAACATCAATATCACCAATCAATTTCTTTTATTCCTTTACTCTTCAGGTATTCATTTGTTTTACTGAAATGTTTACATCCAAAAAAACCACGATCCGCCGAAAATGGGGAAGGATGGGCTGACATTAAAACAAGGTGTTTATTACGATCAATAATCTCCCCTTTCTTTTGTGCATAGGCCCCCCACAACAAGAAAACGATATTTCTTTTTTGATCAGAAATCTGTTTGATCACTGCATCTGTAAATGTCTCCCAACCTTTATTCTGATGAGAACCAGGAGATGAAGCCCTTACTGTTAAGGTTGCATTTAATAGCAGTACCCCTTGCTTTGCCCATCGTTCCAAGTCACCGTTTTTAGGAATGGGTTTACCTACATCAGCCTGAATTTCTTTGAAAATATTTTTTAACGAGGGTGGTATTGTAATGCCATCGTGAACTGAAAAACAAAGGCCATTGGCTTGTCCAGAGCCATGGTATGGATCCTGCCCAATGATTACTACCTTTAAGTCGCTAAAGTCAACACAATCAAATGCCCTGAAAATTTCCTTACCTTGAGGATAAACTATACGTGATTGGTATTCGTGCTTAACAAATTGGATAAGTTGCTCAAAATAGGGCTTTTGAAACTCTGAGTCCAGTTTTGACTTCCAGGAGGAAGCTATTTTTACGGCTACGTTCATTAGATTAAATTTCGGTCAAGGAACTTAATAACCGGATTGAAAAATAGAAAAAATTGATATTTTTGAATTAATGATTGCAGAAATAACACAAGGCGTAAAGGTAAGTGTGGAAACGGAATATCAACCTACGTATTCAAGTCCCAGCCAATTTCACTATGTGTTTACTTATCGGATTACTATAGAAAATCAAAGTGAGTTCACTATTCAACTTTTAAGAAGGCATTGGCATATTTACGATGCGGGATTTACACCCAGAGAAGTTGAAGGAGAAGGCGTAGTTGGTCAACAGCCAGTTTTGGAACCTGGCCAGAATCATCAGTATGTATCAGGTTGTAATCTCAAGTCTGGTATAGGTAAGATGGTCGGCACATATCAAATGGAGCGCATCGTTGATGGTGTTAAGTTTGAAGTGGTAGTGCCTGAATTCACTATGGTTGCTCCATTGCGATTGAACTAAGCCATCTCCCATTTAACTTTTTTTAATTTTTTCGTACACCGTACAATCAGTACATTGATACCTCATCCTTAGCTGTGTCAAAATTTTTTCAAATAAAGTCATACTTCAATCATTGGCTTGATGTGGTTGATGAACATTCAATCCACTCTCCGTTCTTCTTTGATTTTTATAATAAAGTCATTAAAGAAATCAATATTGATAATAAAGAATTCAGCGATTACGAAGATATCAGACAGAAGTTGCTTATGAATACCACTGAAGTGGCCATGATTGATCTCGGGGCAAAGTCAGCCTATTTTGATAATGATAACAGAACGCTTTCCAAAATAGCGGCATCCAGTCTAAGTCCGGCACCATATTGCCGGTTATACCAACGAATTGCAGCATATATCGAAGCATCCCAAATTCTGGAATTAGGTACTTCTATGGGCATAACAACACTTTACCTTGCACATGACCACCATACTAACGTCACCACATTTGAAGGCAATTCCCCGATGATCAACGTGGCCCTCACCCATTTTGAATATTTTGATAAAAAAAACATCAACCTGATTGAAGGGAATATAGACACTACACTTGCAGAGTTTTTGTTAAAACCAACAAAAATTCATTTGGCACTTATGGATGCGAACCATCGATACGAACCCACTATCCGATATTTTAATTTGATTTCTAGAAGAATGGCAGATAAGGGGGTGATTATAGTGGATGATATTTACTATTCTGAAGACATGAAGCGTGCCTGGCAAGAATTGCGTAAACACCAGCTGGTTTATGGGAGTGCCGATTTATTTCGATGTGGATTACTCTTTTTTGATCCTGCCCTTAATCGACAGCATTATAGCTGGTCTATGTAATAGACATTGATAAAATGTTTTTTAACGTTAATTTTGCGCATTCATTAATAAAGCTATGAGCCAATCTACACCACCCGTTGAACCGAAGAAAGCCACTAATCGATCTGGAATCATTATTGCGATCTTGCTCGTAATCGTTTTAGTACAAAGCGTCAAAATATTTCTTGACTATAAAGAAAAAGTTGAGGTAAAGGAAGAATTGGCAACAACGAATGAGGATCTGGCAACTACCATGCAACGCCTCAATGATGTTAAAATCGAACTCGATCAGAAAATTGCAGAAATCGCCAAACTGGGCGGCGACGTCACTGAACTGGAGAAAGCAAAAGCGGAAGTTGATGCAGAACTAAGACGCAGCTACGCGAGAAGAACAAAAGACATCAAAGAACTCAAAGATCGTCTCGAAGGTTATGAACAATTATTAAAGATTAAGGATGACGAGATTGCTAAACTCCAATCGGTCAATAAAGAATTATTTTCTGAAAACAGAAATTTAAAAACAACTCAAAATGTACTAAATGATTCCTTGAATAAGGTTACCAGAAATAAGGAAGAATTAGCCACCAAAGTTGCGATAGCGTCCCAACTCAAAGCGGAGAACATAATCCTGGTATCAGTAAATTCAAAAGGAAGAGAAAAGGAACCCCCATTTCGAAAGAAGCAACTCGAACAAATCAAGGTTCAGTTCACCATTGGAGATAATAAAGTTGCTCCCATTGAAGGGAAGCAGATTCTGATCCGCGTCATCGATGAGAATGGTCAGCCAATTTTTGATACCACAAAAGGTTCCGGAACATTCATGCTTAACGGCAAGGAAGAATTCTACACCGCTTCCCAGGAAATCTTATTTGATAATACAGGCCAGAAGTTGATTTTC
>JAHEMS010000409.1:0-685 GCA_024643595.1 Bacteroidota bacterium | reverse complement strand
AGGAAGCTACACGGTGGAAATTTATACTGATGAGTACCTGATGGGTTCAACTCAATTTGTGGTCAAATAGTTAATCCCTAACACTATTCAGCGACAAGAGTTTGAGGATCCAATTTGGAAGCGGTTTTGATGCATCTCGTTTTTTAAGATTGAGATACCACCCCACCTTCTCAACTATTGGAATTTTATGGGTTTCCACAAGCTCTACTAAAGTGCCATCCGGATCTTCGCAATAGGCAAAATGTCCTGCCGCTTTACCCATGTCAAACGAATTCCTGCTGTCAACTGTAAATTCAAAGCCAGCCGTTCTGCATGTAGATGCCAACGAATCCATATTCGTAACATCAAAGCAAACGTGTATGTAACCCTTATCACCCCACCACCGGTTACGAAATATTTTATCCGCTTTTCGTTCTCCAACCTGAAATAGCTCTATCTCATGCTGGCCTAATAATCTACCAAAAGCACCCATTCTTTTAGATGATGAACGAAGCAATACCCTTCTGAATGAATGTTCTCCTCCAGGTAAATTTGATAAGTCATCAAACCTTTGCGAACTGTCGTAGACCACTTCGCTAAATCCTAATGTATCACGGTATAATACTAATGCGCTTTCGATATCAGAAACCCCGACCACGCATCCTGCCACACCGCCCAGGTTCTTTTTTCGGTGTTGAAACCAGCT
>JAHEMS010000033.1 GCA_024643595.1 Bacteroidota bacterium | reverse complement strand
CTGTAATAAAAAATACCTACCATACTTATTGTAAAAGAAATACCTAATCCAAGATAAATAGCCTGAACCGCTGAAACACTTGCCCCTTCTTTGTCGTGCTCACCTACTCGCCGAGCTACAATGGCAGTAGCTCCCATACCCAGACCCATGGCCAATGAATATAAAATACTTAGTACAGATTCTGTATAACCAACTGCTGCCACAGCGTTGCTGTTGCCCAATTGACTTACGAAAAATATATCAACCACAGCAAAAATGGATTCCATGCCCATCTCTACAATCATTGGAATTGCTAAAAGAATGATGGCTTTATTGATGTTACCCTCCGTAAAATTCTGTTCAGAACCCTGAAGGGCTTCTTTGAATAAACGAAATAGAGAAATGGCTTTGTTAAAAACTGTCATGATTCTCATTAAGGATTGAATAATATAAAGTCAATGGTCCTGAAGTGGACTGTTGGATCTGGTTAGCAATACCAGTTTCTTCTGAGAGATAAGTTGTCAGTTCAGAAGACTGTGAGGAGAATCATAGGCACTAAATCGGAAAATTTGATTTTGAACAAAACTAATAAAAAACTTATATCAAACAGCAGCCTAACAGCTGTATGTAATAATATTCTGCCGACTAGTCAATTGACATACATTTAAATAAGAGGCATGTTGATTTTTATACTATAGTTCAGCGTCTGTATTCTTGTCCTTTTTTGTTATTAGTGGGCAGCTTATCGTATGTGGAATTTTTCCAATAAGGGTACTAGATCATGATTTCATCCCTAATTGCATCATCGCTACTTGTTTATAAACACGACCAAATGGTAACTCCTTCCCATTCACTTCAATGCCATCACTGGAGAGCGTTTTCACCCAACTACTATTAATAATAAAGGAGCGATGAATACGAACAAAGGGTGGATAAGGTAGTTTCTCCTCCAGCGTTGAAATGTTCTCTCGCGTAATCAATGTTAATTCTCTCAAATGCACTTTAACATAATCATCCAGACTTTCAATATATATTATATCCGCCTCGCTCACCTTATGGATTTTTCGATCAACTTTGATATGAACAAAGCGCTGGTCTTCTTGAATTACGGATGTAACCGCATTTCCCTTTTTTATGGCCATATCAAAAAACTTATTGACAGATTTTAATAATCGCTCAAATGAAATGGGTTTAAGCAGATAATCCACCGCATTAAGATCAAAGGCTTCGGGCGCGTAATTACGAAAAGCGGTGGTAAGAATTATAGCCGGAGGATTTTTTAATGTATTGGCAAACTGAAAACCAGTCATCGCTGGCATTTGAACGTCTAAGAAAATCAAATCGACAGACTTTGCACGCAATAAGTTTGCCGCTTCAATCGCGTTACCGCATTCACCCGCTAACTCAAGACCTTCAATTTTAGAAGCATGTGAAACAATCAATTTACGGGCAAGCGGTTCATCATCAACGATCAGGTATTTGAATTTCATATCGTATGATTCAATGTCAAATTAACTGAAAATTCATTGAGTCCGTGGTTCAACTCCAAAACAAACTCCTCTTTATACAAATGCCTCAATTGACTTCGGAGATTTTCAAGACCAATTCCATTTCCAGGCTTAGCTTCAGTAGCGCTGTTGCTAATAGAAATATAAAGACCTTCTCCATTTTTTTCAACCACTAACCTGATCCATGCGTTATCCGCGATTGGCATTACGCCATGCTTGAATGCATTTTCAATCAATGTAATGAGCATCATCGGGCCAATCTTATATTTACTGAGATCTGCCGCAATAAGTTTTGTGATTTGAACACGATCTTCATAACGCAATAATTCAAGGGCAATATAATTTTCAACTTGTTTCAATTCTTGTTCAAGAGAAACGAATATTAACTTGCCTGAATGCATTACATAATCCAGCATCTCACTTAGCTGAAGAATGGCTTGCGGTGCTTTTTCAGATTTCTCCGTGGTGAGGTAATAAAGATTATTTAACGTATTAAATAGAAAGTGTGGATTTAGTTGAATCTTTAAAAATTTTAACTCAGCTTCCACTTTATCACGCATTAACTTTTGATATTCTTCTTTTGAAAGTCGCCAATACAACAACAACTTTATAGCAACGCCAAAAAACACAACCAGTAATAAAGAAGTAAGTAAGAAAAAGATATCGATCGAAGCCGAGCTCATATTTCTTATGTGTAATTCTGCCATGACGATGAAGGTGAGCATGGCAATCATCATTTCCAGGAAAAGTGAAATAATCAGGGTATAAATAAAATATAAGAGAAAAAAACCATACCGCTCCTTCAATAGGTAATGTGGCACGAGGTAGTAATTCAAAACGTAAGTGGTGCCAATGGTAACAGGCATCAATAAACCAACAAAGAAAAAAGTTTGAAGGTAGTTGCTGGTATTACGGCCAAAGAAAATCACATAAAATATTAGAATCAGCAACCAGAAAATTATATGAATAATCCATCGCTGTCTTAAAAATATATATTCCGCAAAACTTTCAATCCGTGTCATGATATTACATAAATAGGAAAAAACTCTGATTCCAATTTTGGAAATGAGCAAATGGTATCAAAACTTCACCCATTCGACAGCATTGAAGTGCCTTTCATCATAAACCGTTAATAATAGACTTAATCCACCCCGTGGGAGTAAACTCGTCAATTAAATAAATCCTGTATTTCTTTTTATGGTAAGCTTACAGAACATAATTTAAACTTAAACTTTACAACTATGCTCACTAGCACATTTTTCGAATTGCATTATGAAGGAGGAATTATTTTTATGACTCCCTTATCCATTTTACTATTGGCCAACATACTGATCGTTGGATACATATTGTCGTCCCTGTTAAAAAAGAGGCAATACCACCAAAACTGGTTGGAAGCAATTAAACAAATTGGAGGTTTGGCTGCGGTGTGGGGGGTATTTGGAACTATACTCGGTTTATTCCAGGCCTTTGATGCACTTGAGGCGATGAAAGAAATGATATCTTTTCAAATGCTAATGGGAGGGCTTAAAGTGGCGGTTATCACCGCTCTATATGGTTTATCCATCTTCTGCGTATCGATGTTAGTCTATATTATTGTTAAACTAACCACTTACAATTCTACATCTCAATTACCATGATCACATTACCGCTTTTAATAACCATCAACATCATCCAAATTGGTGCCATTATCGATTGTTTGAGAAAATGCAGTTATGTTGTTCGTTGGTCTGGTTTTAAGGAGCATGCATGGCTATTAATAATGAGCTGGATATCATTCTCAATACTAATTGGGCTATTTATAGCCATTAATAAGTTTGAAAGCGCTGTTGAATCGAGTCAAGCACTTTTGGGCGGAGGCCAATCCTGTATGACTTTTATGTTGCCTGGATTAATCCTCTTCTATCTATTATTAAAAGGATTAATGAAAATGAATTCAGCAAAATAATGTTGAAATAAAAAGGGAGCAATTAGCTCCCTTTTTTATTTATTACTGATAGAACTTATCCTATCGCAATGCGTCTAAACTCTGCAACAGTTAAACCCTTAGTTACACTGTCTAAATATTGAGCAACGGTTTTCGAATTGTCTTTTACAAACGTCTGTGGCAATAGTGTACTTTCCTTAAAAAACTTATTCAGTTTTCCTTGCGCAATTTTATCCACCATGTTTTCTGGCTTGCCTTCGGCTATGATCTGGGCTTTGGCAATCTCAATTTCTTTTTCAATCAAAGCCTTGTCGACACCTTTCTCATCAACTGCCACTGGATTCATGGCGGCAATCTGCATTCCCACATCCTTGCCGGCATCAGTCACATCCTTGCCATTCACTCCTTTCAAGGAAACAAGTACTCCTAATTTACTTCCAGCATGGATATAAGGAATAATGGCTTCACCGGTCATTAACACATAGGCACTAACTTCTAATTTCTCACCCATCTTCCCTACTAATTCTGTGATTTTATCAGCTAATGAAAGACCTCCAACTAATTCGGCTAATAAAGCTTCCTTCGTTGCTGGCTTTTTATTAAATGCTGTTTCTGCTATCAGCTTGCCCAGATTTTGAAACTCATCGTTCTTAGCTACAAAATCAGTTTCACAGTTTAACGCAATCAACACGGCTTCTTTCTTGTCATCAGACGTCTTCACAAATATGGATCCCTCTTTAGCATCCCTGTCGGTACGGCTAGCTGAAACTTTCTGACCTTTCTTTCTTAATATCTCAATGGCCTTTTCAAAATCGCCTTCAGCTTCTGTTAGAGCTTTTTTACAATCCATCATACCGGCACCAGTCATGGTGCGCAGTTTATTTACATCTTGAGCGGTAATTGCTGACATAACTACTTTCTATTTATTTTTTAGACTTACAATTTTAATTCTAACAATACCCAGGAAGGGTCCTAAAAAATTAAACACCGGCTGAAGACCGATGTTCAATGTATTTACAGATTAGCTCCTGCGCAATAAAGGCATCGGTCCACTAATTTTAAGCTTCTTCTACCGCCTCGTCTACTTTACGCTTCTCCTCTTCTTCTTTTTTCAAACCAGCCTCTTCCTTATCTTTTTTGCGTTCCATTAATGCTTCTTCTATCGACCTGCCGATCTGGCCGGTGATTAAAGATATTGATTTGAATGCATCATCGTTGGAAGGGATTGGAAAATCTACATTGGTAGGATCCGAATTGGTATCCACCATAGCAAACACAGGAATATTCAATTTCTGAGCCTCGGCTACAGCAATGTGTTCACGTTTTACATCGATAACGAAAAGTGCAGCCGGTAAACGGTTAAGATCAGTTATTCCTCCTAACAATTTCTCCAGCTTAGCTTTCTCCCGGGTTACCATCAAACGCTCACGTTTTGCAAGATTGTTGAACGCTTCGTCTTTCATCAACTTATCAATCTGGGCAAGCTTCTTCAACGATTTGCGAATAGTGGCAAAGTTTGTAAGCATTCCTCCTAACCAGCGCTCAGTAACAAAGGGCATATTCAGCCGTGCCGCTTCCTGAGAAACAATATCTTTAGCCTGCTTCTTGGTAGCAACGAACATGATCTTGCGACCAGAGCGCACTATATTCTTTAAAGCATAAGTAGCTTCTTCAAGACACTTCAGCGTTTTGTTTAAATCGATAATGTGGATGCCATTATTTTCCATGAAGATGTATTCGGACATCTTGGGGTTCCACTTGCGGGTAAGGTGTCCAAAGTGTACACCTGCATCCATTAAACTTTCTGTTGTTAATTTTTCTGCCATGCTATATCGATTAACGCTTGCTGAACTGGAATTTCTTTCTTGCCTTTGCACGTCCTGGTTTCTTTCTTTCCACCATTCGTGAATCGCGGGTCAATAGGCCCTCTTTTTTTAATGGAGGGCGATTTTCGGCATTGATAGTTACCAAAGCACGGGCAATACCTAAGCGAATCGCCTCGGCCTGGCCTTTATTACCACCTCCCTCTACATTCACGGTAACATCGTATTGACCATCTGCTTTTAATAGCGTGATCGCTTGCTTTACGGTAGTCTGAAGGATTTCCGATTGGAAATAGTCATTCAGCTCTCTGTCGTTTACGATGATCTGACCCTTACCTGGTTTTACATAAACCCGGGCAACTGAGGTCTTTCTTCTTCCGATGGTATTAATAATCTCCATTTATCAGAACTTTATTTCTTTTGGTTGTTGCGCTGTATGAGGATGCTCTGTACCAGTATATACGTGCAGACTCCTGAAAATCTCACGACCAATACTGTTCTTAGGTAGCATTCCTTTTATTGAAATCTCTACTAATCTTGCAGGATTCTTGCCACTGATCATTTTAGGTGTAAGCTCGCGCTGACCACCTGGATAACCGGAATAGGTAAAATGAAGTTTATTGTTAAACTTTTTGCCTGTCATCCTTACCTTTTCGGCATTGATTATTACCACATGATCGCCGGTATCTACATTGGGCGTATAGCTTGGCTTGTGTTTTCCACGCAGTACGCGTGCAACCTCACTTGCTAAACGACCCAGAACCTGATCCTTAGCATCTACCAAAACCCAACCCTTTTCTACGGTTGCATTATTGGCATTAATCGTTTTATAACTGTTATGATCCACTTTATTAGCTTTTTAAGCACTATTTTGTATACTTACCCCCTTAAAAAGGGACACAAAAGTAGATTCAAGAAACTGAATATGCAAGTCCAGTCAAAGATTGATTTAATAACAACTCCAAAAAGTCATAAAAGTGCTATCGCTGGTTCTCGCTTAACTGCTTTATAAGCGCCTGAAAATCTTTAGGATATGGCGCTTCCACCCGTATTTTTTCCCCATTTAGCAGATCAAATTGCAATGTGAAGGCGTGTAATGCCATTCGCTTTAAAAGTGGCCGCTCTTCACTTAACTTCTTCAAATTAAACCCTCTTTTAACTGAGGAAACAAAAAATTGTTTTCCACCATAGAGCTCATCACCTGTAATCGGCGATTTAAGAAATGACAAATGAACCCTAATTTGGTGCATTCGGCCTGTAACAGGACGGCATTCCAATAATGAGTGATTTTTATATGTCTTCAATGTAGAAAAATAGGTTTGGGCTGCTTTTCCTTTTCGGGATAACCTGGCTGTTCCATCATTTTGCTTTTCTATGGGAATATCAACCAATTGATCAACAAAACTATGTATGCCGTCTACCACCGCGTGATATACTTTATTCACATCGCGGTTTTCAAATTGCATACTTAAATGCCGGTAAGCAACAGGATTTCTTGCTATTGCCAGAACCCCTGAAGTGTCTTTATCAAGTCGGTGACAGACTTGGGCATTAGGCTCATAAATCCGAGTTAACCCTAGTATGTTGACGGGATCGTTTCTATCCTCAAGCGTAGAAATAAAAGGAGGCTTATTAATTAAAATAAAATCACTGTTCTCGAACAAAATCGATTCTTCAAAAATATATGGAAGAGTTTTCACGCGCTGCAAATTACATTCAGAGATCTGAATCTAAGCTATCCTGTTTTGAGCGATGTAGTTTAAAACTAAAAACAGAGCCCTTTCCATGCGAACTCTGCACTTCCGCCTTGCTATTGTGACCTTCCAGAATGTGTTTAACAATCGCTAAACCTAAACCGGTGCCCCCTTTTTCACGACTGCGACTTTTATCCACCCGGTAGAAGCGCTCAAAAATTCTATGAACGTGTTCCGATGGAATGCCTTCGCCGGTATCAGAAATAAGTGTTGTGATATTCTTCTTACCAATATCGAACGAGATCTTTACCTCACCACCTTCAGGAGTATAGTTGATTGCATTTGAAACAAGATTGGTAACAACCTGGGTGATCCGTTGCCAATCCGCAAATACGATTAGGTTTTGAGGATCACTTTGAATCACCAAATGGATGGTCTTCTTGGCGGCCCTTTCTTCCAGTTGATCCACAACTTCGGAACATAATTTATAAAGATCAATGTTCTCAAACTTCATCTTAATCTCACCTGTTTCAATTTGTGAGAGAGTAAGTAAGTCCTGTACCAGCACATCCAGTCCATCGAGGCTTTTTGCTGCTTTTTTTAAGAATCTATTGCGGACGTTCTTATCATTAACTGCCCCATCCAAGAGTGTATGGACAAACCCTTGTGCCGCAAAAATTGGAGTTTTCAGTTCATGCGATACATCAGCAATAAACTCTTTTCGGAAAGCTTCTAATTTTTTCAGTTCGTCTATCTCCTTTTGTTTCAGCGTTGCAAAAGAATATATCTC
Source organism: Bacteroidota bacterium (assembly GCA_024643595.1). Classification (GTDB taxonomy): domain Bacteria; phylum Bacteroidota; class Bacteroidia; order Cytophagales; family Cyclobacteriaceae; genus ELB16-189. The sequence continues at coordinate 6,817 of JAHEMS010000033.1, read as the reverse complement.
CTCATTAATTTTTTGGAGTGGATTTAATGTCCCCGATTTCTGTTTAGAAATATTGGCTAGTTCTTTCTTGCGCAACTTCTCCATCATCTTATAAATCTTATTGATTTCACGAAAAACGAGAAATTCAAGGATTACAAAAATGAGCAAGTAAGAAGACGAAAAACTGATTACCGCTGCCACTGCCAGCGCCTCGTTATCCACACTTTCCAATAAAGAAAGGAAAAGGGAGGTGACTATTGCAATTGAAAAAGCCAGCAACAAAGCCAATGTGCGCGCACTGTATACCATGTATTAACCGAGATTGAACTTATACCCTACTCCTTTCACAGTAGTAATATAATCATCCCCAATCTTTTCGCGCACTTTTCGAATATGTACATCCACCGTGCGGGCTAACACATATACATCAGAACCCCAGATGTTTAATAATAAATCATCACGGCTAAATACTTTATTTGGATTTTGAGCCAAAAAGTGAAGCAATTCAAATTCCTTTTTGGGAAGATTAATCTCACGGCCGTTTATCTGTATCGTATAGCTGGTCCGATCAATCACAAGATCGCCAACCTTTATTTGTGGCGATGATGTTGTTTTCTTGGACTCTCTTCGGAAGAGAGCGCTAATTCTGCTCATCAGGGCCCGTGGCTTAATGGGCTTAAGAATATAATCATCCGCCCCAACATCAAAAGCAGCCACTTCTGAATATTCCTCGGCACGGGCAGTAAGAAATACAATAAACGAATTGGCTAGCTCCGGCATGGACCTTAAATGTCGGCAAGCTTCAACACCATCCATTTTAGGCATCATGATATCCAGCAACACCAGATCGGGATGAAATTTCTTAGCAACATCAATGGCCATTTGACCATCACTCGCGGTCTTTACCTCATAGCCATTCTTCTCAAGATTATACTTTAAAAGTTCAAGGATGGGTTCCTCATCATCAACGACCAACACCTTTTGCGATGGTTTATTACCCATAATTTATATTTTAATTCGGGTTAAAAGTAGATACAAATTAAGCCAATAAAAAACCTACGTTATGCAATTAACAATTACTTAATACACACATTTTACTCTCGTAATATCAGAGGTAAGGATACTTTTTACTAAGGTATTGAATGTACTTTTTAAGGTCACCTCCAAAGTTATCATCCAACTCTTTTTTAAAATTATCCTGTCGTCCCTGATAGAGATGATAGGACATAAAGTAGGTATTGTTAGGCAAACGATCCGATGAACTCTTCCTTTTTGGTGTGAATAACGATAACGTATCTGATGTAGACATGATTCGTGAAATCATCTCCTTCTTTTTTTCTCTTTTTAATTCAATCGGGTCCGCTGCTTTCATCGTTTGATAAAGACTATCGAGCATCCGCGTACCTCTTAAAATGTGGCGACTATATAGGCGATAATCCTGGTCATCGTGTAAGTATTTAATAAACTCATCTGAGTCTTTTCCAAACTTAGAAGCTAAAAAATAATAGGAGGCAGTATCTCCGACAAATGATGCCAGGTTTTCATTAAAATCGACATCATCTTTAACAAAAATAGTAGCATGTACCATTTCATGAATGATCAAACTGGCAAGGTCTCCATCATCCCTTTTTAACATCCCACTTAAGATCGGATCTTTAAACCATCCCAATGTTGACCATCCACCCGGATTTCGAATGCTCACATCATAGCCATTTTCAACAAGACGAGTCCGCTCATCTATTGCCTTTTGTTTCGAAAAAAAACCCTTATAAGGTACGGAACCAATAACTGGAAAAGTCCATAATTTCGGTTTTAGAGCAAATGGCTCACATGCCTGCACAACCCACATGATCTCCTCACCTTTTTGATCAAATAGTGTCTTATAGTTTTCGGTATCCTTCAGCCCCATAGAATCAATGGCATATCTACGAACTTCCTCAATTAGGGATAGCTTCTTTTTAAGCGAATCAGGAAAGCTAGGGCTGAATAAAAACTCATCAATGGGTTTAGATTGCAATACTATCCTGGATTGACCATATCCCTGGCTAATTCCATAGACCACCAATTCCCAGTTCCAGATCACCAGCAAGATGGAAATGGCGGAAAAGCCTAAAATTATTTTTCTGATCATGTATTACAGCGCAAATTAAATCTCCTGATCTTTATACCTTATATAGTTGACCCTTTTGAACCAAGTTTAAAAAATAAATACTAAATATATTAGCTTTTATTTCACGATTTGCTTGGCAATACTACTTTAATTAGTAATTTCAGCCCTGAATATTTAAAGCGAAAAATAAACGAAAGATCATATGAGTGAAGCAAAAGAAAAACTAAAAGCTCTTCAGCTAACCATCGATAAGCTGGAGAAAACCTATGGAAAAGGCACAGTAATGATGCTGAATGATACCAAAGTAGCTGATATTCCTGCCATTTCTACTGGTTCTTTAGGATTGGATATTGCCCTGGGAATTGGCGGGATTCCTCGTGGAAGAGTTACTGAAATTTATGGACCGGAATCTTCCGGAAAGACAACCTTGACCATGCATTGTATTGCAGAAGCTCAAAAAAGGGGTGGATTAGCAGCGTTCATTGACGCGGAACATGCTTTTGATAAAACTTACGCAGAAAAATTGGGTATCGATACAGAGAATCTTTTGATCTCTCAACCGGATAATGGTGAGCAAGCATTGGAAATTGCTGAGCATCTTATTCGTTCTGGCGCTATCGATATTATTGTGATTGACTCTGTTGCCGCCCTTGTTCCAAAGGCTGAATTGGAAGGTGAAATGGGTGAAAGTAAGATGGGGTTACAGGCCCGCCTCATGTCTCAGGCTTTAAGAAAACTTACTGGAACAATCAGTAAAACAGGATGCGCCTGCATTTTCATTAACCAGTTGCGCGAAAAAATTGGAGTAATGTTTGGTAATCCAGAGACGACAACCGGTGGTAATGCATTGAAATTCTATGCGTCAGTTCGTTTAGACATACGAAGAATTGGTCAGATTAAGGAGTCTCCCGATGATATCACTGGAAACCGAGTGAAAGTCAAGGTGGTGAAGAACAAAATGGCTCCCCCTTTTAAAGTGGTGGAATTCGATATCATGTATGGTAGAGGTATCTCCAAATCCGGTGAGATTGTTGACCTTGGAGTAGAATTAAACGTCATTCAAAAATCTGGTTCATGGTTTTCTTATAGCGGGAATAAACTGGGTCAGGGCCGAGATTCTGTTAAGCAATTGATTGAAGATAATCCTGAATTGTGTGAAGAACTGGAAAAGAAAATTAAAGACAAGATCAACCCAGGAACTGAGATTAAAGAAGAGAAAGCAGAAGTCGCGAAATAAAAAAATAGTAAAATAGAAAAGGGGCCTGAAATTTAATTCAGGCCCTTTTAGTTAGCCCTAATAGCTATTACTGGGTCAAGACGGGCCGCCATGGCAGCTGGAACAATACCTGCTACAAGACCGATCACAGATGACACACCGAGACCAAGTACAATATTTTTAAATGACAAAATAACTTGCAGGCTTCCAAAAGGAACTAGCGTAAGCAAGTATACAAGCAGCAACCCTGCCAGACCACCGATCAAGCTCAGGAAAATAGACTCAAACAAAAACTGAAACAAAATAAAATAATTTTTTGCCCCCAACGACTTTTGGAGCCCAATAACGCTGGTTCGTTCTTTCACTGAAACGAACATAATATTAGCTATCCCAAAACCTCCAACAAGCATCGAAAATCCTCCAATAATCCAACCAGCTACGCTTAACACATCAAACACACTTCCAATAGCATTGGCAATCGCTTCCGGGCGATTCAGTGCGAAATTATCTTTTTGAATTGGCTTTAACCCTCGCTTAACGCGCATCAAACCCCTAGCTTCATTCTCTAATTCCACAAGTCCGATGTCAGTTTCAACTCCTTTCAACCCAACTGATGACCCCAATTCGTACCAACGTCCTGTACCTGTCTGATACAACTTTCTAAAACTTTCATATGGAATTATGCATCCAAAATCATTACTGGGTGTTCCTAAAAAACTTTCGCCTTCCCTTTTTAGAACTCCAACAACATTAAACTTAAGATTTCTGATTTTCACTTGTTGCCCAATGGGATCATCTTTAGGAAAAAGTCCTTTTGCTACCTCGAATCCCAGGATCACCACGTTCCTCCCTCCTTCAATTTCATCATTGGTTAAGTATCGACCCATTTCAAGATTCATTTCGAATATTTTATCGAAATCAATACCCGCACCTCGTAAATTCAATTGGTTAATACTGCTGTTTTTTGCTTTTGCCGTAATATTTCCTGTAGCTGCATATATCGCCACCGTCTCGGCCCTTTTCATGTTTGCTTTAAGGAATCGGAACTCAGAATATGAAACGTTTGGCCGCTTTATATAATCTTTCCACCAATCTCTTCCGTTACCCCCGGTAAATGGCCATTTACCAACATAAATCACATTACTTCCAAGAAAATTGAAGCTATCGCGTATATTTTTTTCGAGTGAGTCAACCAATGTTAAAACAGCTATAATCGAGAAAATTCCGATGGTCACTCCAAGCAGGGAAAGAATCGTTCGTAATAGATTGGATTTCAACGCTCTGAAAGCAAATCCAAGGCTTTCAAAAATTAATCGAAGGGTTAACATGACACTTTAAACGCAGTTATTGTGATTTCAGGTTGCAATTAACTCGGAATTTTACTCAATCTAAGATAATCCATACCATTTATGATATTCTGTGCACTGAACAAGGACGGTCGACTAAATGATTTGTTACCAAAAACCTGTTGATAATTTTCTTAGAGAATGAAACAAATACTTACTTTTGCGTCCTTAAATATAAACCAGCCCTATCCATAAGGGCGTAAAGCCCGTAAGCTTATGAAATTATCAGAATTTAAATTTGATCTCCCAGCCAGTTTAATCGCATCTCATCCAGCAGAAAATAGAGATGAGTCACGTTTAATGGTGATTCACAGAGATACTGGAAAAATTGAACACAAGGTATTCAAAGACCTGGTGAATTATTTCGACGAAGGCGATGTGATGGTGGGCAATGACACCATGGTATTCCCTGCCCGATTGTACGGTCGTAAAGAAAAGACAGGAGCCAAGATTGAGGTTTTCCTTCTACGGGAATTGAATGCAGAAATGCATTTATGGGATGTACTGGTAGATCCAGCCCGTAAAATTCGTGTTGGCAACAAACTCTATTTTGGCGATGGTGATCTTGTGGCCGAAGTGATTGACAACACCACCTCCCGTGGACGTACCATACGATTTCTTTTTGATGGTGATTCAGCTGCCTTTGATAAAATAGTTGAAACTTTGGGAGAAACTCCTCTACCAAAATATATAAAGAGAAAGGTTGAGCCTGCAGACAAAGATCGCTTTCAAACCATTTTCGCTACAAAAAAAGGAGCGGTTTCTGCTCCAACCGCTGGTTTGCATTTCACCAAACAATTGATGAAGCGTTTGCAGATCAAAGGTGTAGATATGACTTTTGTAACCCTTCATATTGGTTTAGGAACCTTCCGCGCGGTGGATGTTGAGGATCTGACAAAGCACAAAATGGACTCCGAGAATTTTATCGTTGGAACCGAGGCCGTTAAAGTGGTAAATCATGCCATTGAAAGTAAAAACAAAGTATGTGCCATCGGCACAACGACTATGCGTGCATTGGAGACAGCCGTATCCGCAAATAACAGATTGAAAGAGCGAGAAGGATGGACCGATAAATTCATTTTTCCTCCTTACGAATTCAAGATTTGCAGTGCTATGGTAACTAACTTCCACCAGCCAGAGTCAACTTTATTAATGATGACCTGTGCTTTTGGCGGTTTTGATTTAGTGATGAAAGCCTATGAAATTGCTAAGAAAGAAAAATATAAATTCCTCACTTATGGGGACGCAATGCTGATCGTTTAGAAATCAACATTTTAAAAAATAAAAGTGCCTGATCGTCTTTCAGGCATTTTTATTTTATTCCATTCAAGAATTTCTAATCAGGTATAAATGCAAAGAAATGGCCACCGGATAAAGTAACATATAGGCCGGTGAGGGCCTTACAAATCCAAAAATCATAATGATCGGAACCAACAAAAGGAAAATTCCAATCCCTATTTTCCATCCTTTTTGTTCATCCTGAGATCTATAAATCTGGAGTAACCGGTAAATTAGAAAAGTTACAACAGCTACATTAAATGCCAACAATAGTATTCGAATAAGCATCATAACTGTAAAAAGGTATTTTTGTAAATCTATGAATAAAAATAAAGAAGTTGCACTGATCGTAGCGGGAGGAAAAGGAACACGCATTAAAACAAAACTTCCCAAACAATTTCTGGAACTAAATGGGAAGCCGATTTTACTACACACGATTGATGCATTTTATCGCTATTCAGACAATATTCAACTTGTCCTTGTTCTGCCGGAAGACGACTTTGAAATCTGGTTTACTCTCTGCGATAATTTCAATTTCCATAGACCTATTATCTTACAACAAGGTGGAGAAACGAGATTCCAATCTGTAAAAAATGGATTAAGCAAAATTGAGGGTCCGGGACTTGTTGCCATTCATGACGGTGTACGTCCATTAGTAAGTGACGATATAATTGGTGCCTCATTTCGAATAGCCTCGGTACACCGTTCGGCGGTGGCAGCAGTTCGATTGAAAGATTCTATCCGAATGACCGATCAGGACAATACCAAAGCCATGGATCGGTCGCGTTTCCGGTTAATTCAAACACCTCAAACATTTGATATTGACCTGATCAAACAATCTTATCAGATAAAAGAAGATCCAAGTCTTACTGATGATGCCAGTGTGGC